>JARICB010000216.1 GCA_029264225.1 Nocardioides sp.
ATAGCCAATTTGGGCTATCCCTGTTCGGTGTCTTGTAGTCCTTTTGGGCCTCGTGTCTACTTGAGGTCAGTGCCCTCGATACGGACTCACCGTCCGTTCGAGTCAGCGCAGGATTCCGGGGGGACTCCATATGACGATCAATCCTGACGTCTGGCCGCAACAGGTTCTGCGGTTGAGCATGGTGGTACGGCCGCCCAGTGCGGCGCGCCATCTGGAGCCCTTGCTCGCTCCCCGCCCCGCACGACACCTACGCGGTGATCGTGATCGTGATCGACAGCGGCAGCCTCGACGACACCGGCTCGCACGTTGCTACCGCGCGCGTGAAATAGGCGCGCCGCAGATCGATTGACCAGCTCGTTCCGACCCATCTTGACGGAAGGCACACCATGATCGAGTTCCAACTCAGGAAGCGGGCGCTGGGGGTCTACGTAGCCCTGTTGGCGATGGTCGCCGCGACCCTCGTCTCCCTCAGCGTCGCGCCCGCATCGGCACACGTCGGCGACATCAAGGTCACCAAGCAGACGTGCGTGAGCGCCAGCGAAATGCAGGCGACCTACGAGGTCGGCTGGAGCAGGGGCACCGCGAGCGGCAAGCTCTATCAACGTTCCGGGTTGTACGGCCAGGGGGGAGATGCGGGAAGCAACATCTCGGGTTGGACCTTCGTGAAGAACGTCAGCGGCGTCCAGGGGTCCGCGAGCTTCACCCTCAATCACCCGAAGTCCTCGTTCACGGGAGGGAACGGGCCATGGTGGTCCTCGAAGGTCGTCTTCTCGGACGGGTATGGCGTCGCCGCTGACACCCGCGTCGAGGGCTTCGACTGGAACACCTGTAGCCCGCCCGCCGTCAAGGACGCGGATGCCTCCGTCTCCATCACGCCGAACTCCTGCACCACCCCGGAGAAGCTGGTGCTCGGCCCGGCCGTCAACGCCACCTGGGGCACACCGACCGGCGCCACCGGTCCGGGCACCTACTCAGTGACGGCGACAGGAGACGCGGGACCTCCTCAGCACCTGTTCGCGGACGGCCAGAAGACCAAGACCTTCACGGGCACTCTCAAGGACAAGCAGGACCCGAACACGAACCCCGAATGCCGCCAGCCGGACAAGGTCGCGGTGCCCGCCGTGCCGAGCGTCACCGACGACTGTGGGCCGAACAACGCATACTGGAACAAGCCGACGGACACCGCCAGCGTGGTGTGGACCCTCGTCAACGGTGAATTGATCGCCAGCACGACCAAGGGCTACGTGTTCGAGGACGGCACGACCAAGCACAACTACGGAACGGTCAAGGACTCGAACGAACCCTGCCCTGTCGTCACCCCACCGGTGGTCATCCCACCGGTCGTCACCCCGCCGGTGGTCACTCCGCCGGTCGTGACTCCGCCGGTCGTGACTCCGGTGGTAGCTGGCACCTCCGCCGTGCTCAAGCCGAAGGTCGCCCTCAACACCCGCTGCACCGGCACTACGACCTTCGTGTTGGACAATCGCGGCTCGGACGCGGCAGTTCCGTTCAGGCTGAAGGTCAAGCACCATGGGAAGGTCATCTGGACCAAGACCATCCGGGTCGGTGCCGACAAGGGGCGGACCTTCACCAAGCGGTTCCCCAACGGTGCCCTTGCGATGGTGACCGCCTCCGGGGTTCGCGCCGCCAGGAAGGTGCCTGCCATCTGCCCGGCTCCGCCCGGACAGGCCCCCAGCACGGGGCGCTGACATGATCCTGCGCGCCGTCGCCTACCTGAGCGTGACCCTGCTCGGCCTGATATTGGTCGCCGCACCGTCATACGCTGACCGGCTGGTGATCCCCGACCTCGGGGTCAACGCCAAGGTCGTCGAGGTTGGGCAGCGTGACGGCGCGCAGGTCTCGCCCCCGAGTCTGTGGCGCGTCTACCACTGGCGCCAGGGGGTCCGGGCCTGCCAGCCCGGCTCGGTGACCCTGACCGGTCACAACTACGAGGTGCCCGGTGGGCGTGCCGTGTTCAGGCACCTCGACCGGCTCAAGGTGGGTGCGGTCGTGAAGGTCACCCGCTCCCGCCAGCGCGACTGTTCCTACCGGGTGACGTCCAATCGGCGCATTGGCGCATCGACCTCGGTCCGGTCCTGCTACGCCTGGGACGGCCGCGCCCGCGGGTGTCTGATCACCTGCACCGGTCGCATAGGACCCGCTAACTACACACACCGCCGCATCGTGCGGTTCGTCCTCCCACGCCAACCCTTCGGCGGGTCGCTGCGCTCTAGGCCCCGCTCGTCGTGAGTTGCGTCGGCTGCTCGAGGTGAGAAGGGTTACGACTCACGGTCGCCAGCCAGGCCCAAGTAGCGGCCCCGGAGATCAGCGCGGCGCCCAGCATGTGCAGGCCGACGAGCAGTTCCGGCAGGTCGGTGAAGTATTGGACGAAGCCGAGCAGACCCTGGGCCAACTCGAGGATGAACAGTACGCCGACGGCTCTACGGACTACCTGGTTGCCCGAGCGGTGAGCAAGGACGAGCAGCACGACGGTGAACGCGAGCACCGCGTAGACGGCCCATGCGTGAACGTGGGACATCAGTTGGGGATCGAGGCCGGTCCGCCGCGAGTCCAGGTCGCCCGAATGTGGGCCACTGCCCGTCACGACCGTTCCGAGGTAGAGCACTACCCAGGTCGTGGCAAGAACGAGCCACGACATCCGGCGTACCGTGCTCGTCGCGGCGAGGCGAGGAGCACCGCGCACCTCATCGAGCAGGGCCACGCAGACACCGATGATGGCCATCGAGACGAGCAGGTGCAGTGAGACGATCCAGGGGTTGAGATCGGTGCGCACCGTGACGCCACCGAGAACCGCCTGCATCGGAACGCCGAGGGCCACCACCAATGCGAGTACTCGGGTCCGGCCTGCCGCGCGCCAGGCTGCGAGCACGCAGAGCACTGCGACCGCGACCAGCAGCCAGGTCAACATTCGGTTGCCGAACTCGATGGCGCCGTGGACCCCGAGGGCATCGTGCGGCACATACGAGGTGTCGGTGCAGCGCGGCCAGGTCGGGCACCCGAGGCCCGAACCGGTCAACCGGACTGCGCCGCCGGTGACGACGATACCGATATTGACGACGAGGTTGGCGACAGCCAGGGGCACCAGCCAGCGGGAGAATCGATCTAGCAGCACGAGCCCATCATTCCCATCGGAACGTGCGCGCCGTCAGCAGGGCCCCGAAAGTGGCCCAAGTGAGCAGGACGACGAGCGAGATCCAGTCGATGCCTGCGTCGATGAACGCGGTGCGCATTGACTCCCCAAGAGCACCCGACGGGAGCCACCGGGCCACCTCGCCGAAGGCGCCGTACTGGTTGGCGGGGATCACCACCGCTCCACCGACCATCAGCAGCAGGTAGACAAGGTTGGCCAGTGCCAGCGTCGCCTCCGCGCGAAGTGCACCCGCGACCAGCAGACCGAGCGCGGCGAAGGCTGCGGTTCCGGCGATGACCGCAAGCAGGGCGCCGATCACCGAGGTGTGCGGCTGCCAGCCGAGCAGGGCGGCCACACTGCAGATCACCAGCAGTTGCAAGGCCTCGACCACGAGCAGCGCACCGACCTTGCCCAGGAGCAGACCGTGCCGGGGGAGCGGGGAGGAACCGAGGCGCTTGATCACCCCGTAGCGCCGTTCGAATCCGGTGGCGATGGCCAGGGACGTGAACGCGGTCGACATCACGGCGAGTGCCAGCACACCGGGGGTGAGGACGTCGACGGGACGCTGAGTCAGGTCGAGACCTACTCGATCGATGGCTGCGACTCCACCGATAAGCACGATCACCGGGATCACGACGGCGATCAGCAACTGCTCGCCGTTGCGCAACATCAGGCGCGCCTCCATGCGGGCCTGGGTGGCCACCATCCGGCGCAGACTCGCGCTGCCGGGACGAGGGGTGAAGTCGTTCAAGGGCTCAGTCATGCGCTCAATTGCCTGCCGGTGAGTTCGAGGAAGACGTCCTCAAGGGTGCGCTGTCCCAGGGACAGCGTCTCGGGGAGCACGTCATGGGTCTCGCACCAGCGGCTCACCGTGCCGAGCGTGGTGCTGTTGGCAGGGCCGACGATCAGCATGCTCACGTCGTCGAGCTGGCGCACCTCGGCGTCCGGACCGAGTGCGAAACGCAGTGACTCCGGGGCGCTGTCGGGGAACGGACGGGTGACGACCAGTCGGATGGTGGCCGACCTGTTCCCCCGGGTCAGCTCGCTCGGTGAACCGGTCGCGATCAGGGTGCCGCGGTCGATGATGTGGATCTGGTCTGCGAGGCGTTCGGCCTCGTCCATGTGGTGGGTCGTCAGCACGACGGTGACCCCGTCGCGCCGGATCTCCTCCAGGAGTTCCCAGGTGGTGCGGCGAGCCTGCGGGTCCATGCCCGCAGTCGGCTCGTCCACGAAGACGAGCTCGGGTCGGCCGACGAGCGCCATCGCCAGGGCCAGGCGTTGCTGCTGGCCACCGGAGAGACGTCGGTAGGGGGTGCGGCCGCAGTCGGCCAGCCCGAGGCGCTCGCTCAGCAGGGCGGTATCGAGGGGGAAGGCGTGCATTGCGGCGATGTGGTCGAGCATCTCCATGGCCCGCACGCCGCTCCACGCTCCGCCGTGCTGGAGCATCACGCCGATCCGGGGGAGCAGATCGTGGCGTTGGCGCTGTGGGTCGAGGCCGAGCACGCGCACCGTGCCCTGCTGGGGCTTGCGGTAGCCCTCGCAGGTCTCCAGAGTGGTGGTCTTGCCGGCGCCGTTGGGTCCGAGCACCGCGGTAATGGACCCACGGGCCACGGTCAGCGACAGGCCGTCCACCGCGACCTTGTCGCCGTACCGCATCACCAGACCATCGATCTCTACGGCGGGGGAGTCGGCAGGCACGGGCGTGAGTCTAGGAGCGCTCGGTCAACAAAGCGGAAGCGCCCTGTCCGTTGCCCGCGATAGCGTTGCGCCCATGACTTCTCTCCACGCGATCGAGGCCGACGGCCTCGTCAAACGCTTCGGCGACACGGTGGCCGTCGATGACGTCTCCTTCGTGGTGCCGCAGGGCTCGGTTCTGGGGCTGCTGGGTCCCAACGGTGCAGGCAAGACCACCACCGTACGGATGATGACGACGTTGACGCGCCCAACCTCTGGTACGGCCCGGGTCGCCGGGCACGACGTGGTGCTCGATCCGGCCGCTGTCCGGCGCAGCATGGGCCTGACCGGCCAGGCTGCCACCGTCGACGAGCTGCTCACCGGTCGGGAGAACCTGCACCTGATCGGCTCGCTCTACGGCCTCGGCTCTGACTACATCAAGCGGGCCAGCAACGACCTCCTCGAGCGATTCTCGTTGGGCGATGCAGGCGACCGGATGGCCAAGACCTACTCCGGTGGTATGCGCCGACGCCTCGACCTGGCCGTCAGCCTGATCGCCACTCCACCGGTGCTGTTCCTCGACGAACCGACTACCGGCCTGGATCCACGCTCCCGAGTCGAGTTGTGGGAAGTGCTGCGCGAGCTCGTGCTGGACGGCACGACCCTCCTGCTCACTACCCAATACCTTGAGGAGGCCGACCAGTTGGCCGACAACATCGTGGTCATTGATCACGGCACCGTGATCGCCGAGGGCACTCCGCTCCAGCTCAAGGACCAGTCCGGTGCGGCGGCGCTGGTCGTCACCGTGTCGCACGCCCAGGACCTGGCGGCAGCGGAGGCGCTGATCAGTCCGCACGTGCGCGAAGTGCACGTCGACCCCGGCTCGCGACAGTTGACCGCGCCTGCGGAAGGTCTCGGCCACATGACCCGGGTAGCCGGCATCTTCGAGGGAAGCGGCATCGACCTCGACGACATCGGGCTCAAACGTCCAAGCCTCGATGACGTCTTCCTGCACCTCACGGGCCGCCGAGCCGAGCAACCTACCCAGAGCGAGAATGACGAAGAGGTCAGCGCATGACGACTCTCGAACGCCCCGAGATCCGCGAAACCGGGCTGTGGGGCCAGTCATGGTCGATAGCGCGGCGCAACTTCCTGCACATCAAGCGCATGCCCGAGATGTTGCTCGACGTCACCGTGCAGCCGGTGATGTTCGTGTTGCTCTTCGCCTTCGTCTTCGGATCCTCGATCGACGTCGACACCGCCGCCGGCTACCGGGCCTTCCTGCTCGCCGGGATCATGGCCCAGACCGTCGCCTTCGCCTCCTTCACCGTCGCGGTCGGCCTCACGGCTGACCTGGAGAAGGGGATCGTCGATCGCATGAGGTCCTTGCCGATCAGCCCCTCCGCAGTCCTCGTCGGGCGGAGCATGTCGAGCCTGGTGCACGCCTCGATCGGCCTGGTGGTGATGTCGCTGACCGGCCTGCTGATCGGATGGCGCATCCACACCAACCTCGTGGAGGCGGCTTTCGGCTACCTGCTGCTCCTGGGGTGGGGCTTCGCCATGATCTGGATCGGCATCTGGGTCGGCTCGGCGATGCGATCGGTCGAGGCGGTCAACGGGGTGATGTTCGCCACCATGTTCCCGATCACCTTCCTGGCCAACACGTTCGCACCGACCGATCGGATGCCCCCGGTGTTGCGCTTCGTGGCCGAGTGGAACCCGATCTCGGCGCTGACCCAGTCGGTCCGGGTGCTGTGGGGTAACGACCAACCACTCGCCCCTGGCGCAGCCTTCCCGATGCACCACCCGATTCCGTTCACCATCGGCTGGATCATCCTGATCACGGCAGTCGTCGCGCCGTTGGCGATCCGCGCCTTCCAGCGACGTACCGCAGACTGAGCCACCAGTAGCAGCGGTTCTGCGGGGTTAGGCGACCCTTGGTTGAAAAGGTCAAACCAATTACGTCACACTGTTGTTGTGGAATTGCCCCGTACGCCCGTCGCCGTCCCTGAAGGGGATGCCCCGACGCGTGAACGTGTGGCGCGTTCGATCCTTGAGAACGGTCCCTCCACGGCGGCCGACCTGGCTGACCGCCTGCGCCTGACGCCCGCGGCGGTCCGTCGACACTTGGAACACCTGGCCGAGGTTGGTACCGTCGAGGCACGTGAGCAGCGTGTCACCGGCGCTCGCGGCCGCGGCCGTCCCGCCAAGGTCTTCGCCCTGACCGATATCGGCCGGGAGACCTTCGTCCAACAGTACGACGACCTCGCACTGCAGGCGTTGCGCTTCCTGGCCGAAACTCAGGGCGAGGATGCCGTGGTGGAGTTCGCCCGCCGCCGGGTGCTGTTCATCGAGCGCGACTACGCACAGGTGATCGCGGCCGACCCCTCACTCACCTCCGCCCAAGCCTTGGCCAAGGTCTTCACGACTGAGGGCTACGAGGCGGCGGTGCGTGACTCGCCGATCGGCGACCAGTTGTGTCAGCAGCATTGCCCAGTGGCCCATGTGGCCCACGAGTTCCCCCAGTTGTGCGAGGCCGAGACCGAGGCCATCGGCCAGATCTTGGGCACGCATGTTCAACGCTTGGCGACCATCGCCCACGGGGACGGGGTGTGCACCACCTGCATCCCGACCGCCCGCACGTCAACAACCGAAGTGATCAGCAAGGAGAAGGCATGACCTCCATCGAAGAACTGAATCCCGAGCTCAAGGGCATCGGCCGTTACGAATTCGGTTGGTCCGACAGCAACGACGCTGGTGCCAACGCCACGCGTGGTCTCAACGAAGCCGTGGTGCGTGACATCTCCGCGAAGAAGGACGAACCCCAGTGGATGCTCGACCTGCGACTGAAGGGCCTCAAGCTCTTCGACCGCAAGCCGATGCCGACGTGGGGTTCCGACCTCTCGACGATCGACTTCGACAACATCAAGTACTTCGTGCGCTCCAGCGAGAAGCAGGCCACCTCGTGGGATGACCTGCCCGACGACATCAAGAACACCTACGACAAGCTCGGCATCCCCGAGGCGGAGAAGCAGCGACTCGTCTCCGGCGTCGCCGCGCAGTACGAGTCCGAGGTCGTCTACCACTCGATCCGCGAGGACCTCGAGGAGCAGGGTGTGCTCTTCCTGGACACCGACACCGCGCTACGCGAGCAGCCGGAACTCTTCCGTGAATACTTCGGCACCATCATCCCGGTCGGCGACAACAAGTTCGCCGCGCTGAACACCTCGGTCTGGTCGGGTGGCTCGTTCGTCTACGTCCCGCCGGGTGTGCACGTCGACATTCCGCTCCAGGCCTACTTCCGCATCAACACCGAGAACATGGGCCAGTTCGAGCGCACGCTGATCATCGTCGATGAAGGTGCCTACGTGCACTACGTCGAAGGCTGCACGGCGCCGGTCTACTCCTCCGACTCGCTGCACTCGGCAGTCGTAGAGATCGTGGTCAAGAAGGGTGGCCGCTGCCGTTACACGACCATCCAGAACTGGTCGAACAACGTCTACAACCTCGTCACCAAGCGGGCCGTCTGCGAAGAGGGCGCCACGATGGAGTGGGTCGACGGCAACATCGGCTCCAAGGTGACGATGAAGTACCCGGCCATCTACCTGATGGGCGAGCACGCCAAGGGTGAGACGCTCTCCATCGCATTTGCCGGCGAGGGTCAGCACCAGGACGCCGGCGCCAAGATGGTGCACGCAGCGCCCAACACCTCAAGCTCGATCCTGAGCAAGTCGGTGGCTCGCGGCGGCGGTCGCACGTCCTACCGCGGTCTGATCCAGGTCAACGAGGGTGCGCACGGCTCGAAGTCCAACGTGCTGTGTGATGCCCTGCTCGTAGACCAGATCAGCCGCAGCGACACCTACCCCTACGTCGACATCCGCGAGGACGACGTGTCCATGGGCCACGAGGCCAGTGTCTCCAAGGTCTCCGACGACCAGCTCTTCTACCTGATGTCGCGCGGCATGGAGCAGGACGAGGCGATGGCCATGATCGTGCGTGGCTTCGTCGAGCCGATCGCCAAGGAGTTGCCGATGGAGTACGCCCTCGAGCTCAACCGCCTGATCGAGCTGCAGATGGAAGGCGCGGTCGGCTGATCGCCTGCCACCCTCCCTGCCCCTCCGAGCACAGAAAGACACTCGAGTGACCATCACTGATTCAGTTCGCTCCGCCCTGGAGATGGACAAGGTCGAGAGCCACCTCCACCCCGAAGGCTCCTTCGACGTGACCGACCACGCTGCCCCCACCGGCCGCGAGGAGATCTGGCGCTTCACGCCGCTCAAGCGATTGCGCGGCCTGCACGCCGACGCCGAGTTCATGCCTTCGGCGACCGTCTGCACCTTCAACACCCCCGACGGGGTGCGGGTCGAAGGCGTGTCCGGTCAGGAGGCCCGCGACCTGCGCGGCATCTCCGGTCTGGTCCCCAACGCCCTCTTCACGGCCCGGATCCTGGCCGAGGTGCCCACCACCCTGCTGGTCGACGTGCCCGCCAACGCCGAGATCACCGAACCGGTCGTGATCGATCTGGTCGGTCAGGACGCCGCGATCACCGAGGCCGGGCACGTAGCGTTGCGTTTCGGGGCCCACAGCAAGGCCGTCGTGGTGCTCAACCACACCGGGTCGTCGTCGATCGCCGCGGTGGTCGAGGTCGTCGTCGGTGACGGCGCCGACGTGAGTGTCGTGTCGATCCAGGACTGGGCCGATGACGCCGTGCACCTCTCACACCACCAGGCACGTATCGGCCGCGACGCCACCTACAAGCATGCCGCGATCTCGTTCGGCGGTGATGTCGTCCGGATGGACGCCAACGTCACCTACGACGGCCCCGGTGGCTCCGCGGAACTGCTCGGCCTCTACTTCGCCGACGAAGGTCAGCACATCGAGCACCGGATCTTCGCCGACCACACGGCCCCGCACACCAAGAGCCACGCCCTCTACAAGGGTGCGCTCCAGGGGCAGGGCGCCCACACCGTGTGGGTAGGCAACGTGCTCATCCGCAAGATCGCCGTGGGCATCGAGACCTACGAGGAGAACCGCAACCTGATCCTTACCGACGGGTGTCACGCCGACTCCATCCCCAACCTGGAGATCGAGACCGGCGAGATCGCCGGAGCAGGTCACGCCTCGGCGACGGCCCGCTTCGACGACAACCAGCTGTTCTACCTGCAGTCACGCGGCATCTCCGAAGCAGAGGCGCAGAGGCTGGTCGTGCACGGCTTCTTCAACGACCTGATCCGCAAGGTCGGCGTGCCCTCGATCGAGGATCGGCTCAAGACCACGGTCGAGGCCGAGCTCGCCAAGAACGTCCTCAAGGAGATTGCGTGAGCTTTCAGCGCGTGTGCTCCCTGGCGGAGGTTCCCGTCGACGAGCCGTTGGCCGCGACCGTCGGCGCCTACGCCCTCGCGATCGCGCGCTGCGAGGACGAGGTCTTCGCTCTGCAGGATCTCTGCTCGCACGGAGCCGTCGCGCTGTCCGAGGGCGAGGTCGCCGACTGCGCCCTGGAGTGCTGGCTGCACGGTTCCACCTTCGATCTGCGCAGCGGCAAGCCGCTGAACCTGCCGGCCACCGAGCCGGTCTCCACCTTCCCTGTCGACGTACGTGATGGAGACGTCTACGTCGATGTCGAATCCACCCTGAATGGAGTGACCCCCTCATGAGCAAGCTCGAAATCAAGGACCTCAAGGTCACCGTCGCGACCGAGGACGGCCCCAAGGAGATCCTCAAGGGCGTCACGCTGACGATCAACGACGGCGAGACCCACGCCATCATGGGCCCCAACGGCTCGGGCAAATCCACGCTCGCCTACGCGATTGCTGGCCACCCGAAGTACACCGTCACCGGTGGCACCCTGACCCTCGACGGCGTGGACGTG
>JARICB010000235.1 GCA_029264225.1 Nocardioides sp.
GATCGTCGGCATTACCGTGATCGTCGCGGCGGCCTGGGCGAACGTCGTGCTGCTGGTCGCTGCCGGGGTGTTGGTCTACGCCGTCGGCGGCACCCTCATCGCGTGGCCCCTGGCCCGAACGGCTCGCCGCAAGCCGCCAGCCACGTTCGCGACCTGGTCGCTGGCCGCTGGCCTTATGTGGCTGCTCGGACTCCTGATGGCGCTCGTCGTGAGGCTGACCTGGGTGGTCTCCCGCGACGGTTCCTGGCTCGACGTCGGGGAGTCCTTCGAGCAGTTCACCCCTTACCTGGCCGCCGGCTTCGTGGCCCAGGTGCTGCTCGGTGCCATGTCCTACCTGATCCCGGTGGTCATGGGCGGTGGCCCGGCCGCCGTCCGCGCCACCAACCAGCACATCGACGCCGGCAGCGCTCTGCGGATCAGCCTGACCAACCTGGGCCTGCTCGTCTGCGTGCTGCCGGTCCCGAGCCTGGTGCGGGTCGCCGCATCAGCACTCGTGCTGGCCGCACTGGCCTCCTTCGTGCCGATCTTGTTGGTGGCGATCCGCCGTCGTCGTACGGCGCCCGCAACTGCCGTTGAGACGACGCCACGACCGGCCGGCCAACTCACCGGTCTGGCCGTCGTCGGGCTCGCCCTCGTCATGACCGCCGTCGCCCTCGGTGGCTCACTCGACCCCGCCAGCCTGGCCGGCCCACCGAAGTCGGCCGCCGACGGAGTCATCGCCACCGGCCACACCACCAGCGTCACGGTGGAGGCCAAGGACATGCGCTTCACGCCGTCGAGCATCGAGGTGCCGGTCGGCGACACGGTGGTGATCACGGTCAAGAACACCGATCGCACCGACGTCCACGACCTGGTGCTCGAAACCGGCCACGACACCGGGCGACTCGCACCCGGCGAGTCCGCGGTCATCGACGTCGGGGTGATCGGACGCGACCTCGACGGTTGGTGTTCGGTCGTCGGGCACCGCCAGATGGGCATGGTGCTCGGCATCGAGGCGCTCGGTGCGCCACTCGAGGCAGACCCGGGCACCCCGCCAGCGGCCGACGTCCCATCCGACGATTCGGCATCCGATGGTGCTCCTGACGCCCACGCAGGTCACGGCGACCACGGCATGGTGATGGGCGAGCCGGCCGCCGGCACCGATATCCCCGACCCTGCACTGTCGCCGTTGGAGCCCGGCACGATCCACCGCCACACCTTCGACATCACCGAACAGGACATGGAGGTCGCCCCGGGAGTCAGCCAGGAGATGTGGACCTACAACGGCTCCTCCCCCGGACCGACCCTGCACGGCAAGGTCGGCGACACCTTCGTCATTACCCTCATCAACAACGGCGCGCTGGGCCACTCCATCGACTTCCATGCCGGCCAACGCGCTCCCGACAAGGTCATGGTGACGATCCCGCCCGGGGAGTCCCTGACCTACCGGTTCACCGCCAACCGGGCCGGCATCTGGATGTATCACTGCTCATCCATGCCGATGACTGCTCACATCGCCAACGGCCTGTTCGGCGCGGTCGTGATCGATCCGCCCGACCTGCCGAAGGTCGACAGGTCCTACGTCCTGGTGCAGTCCGAGCACTACTACGGACCCGAGGGTCAGCCGGTCGACATGGAAAAACTGTTGGGCGAGAAGCCGGTTGCGGTCGTTTTCTACGGCTACCACAACGCTTACAAACATGCGCCACTCAAGGTCAAGGTCGGCGAGCGGGTGCGGATCTGGCTGCTCGACGCCGGCCCCAACCGGCCACTCTCCTTCCACGTCGTCGGTGCACAGTTCGACCGCACCTGGTTCGAGGGTGACTGGCTGCTCGGCTCCGCGAAGACGCCCTCCCGCACCGGTGGCTCCCAGGCGCTGGCCCTGGCAGCCGCTCAGGGCGGGTTCGTGGAGATGGTCTTCGACGAGCCCGGGCGCTACCCCCTGGTCAACCACGTCATGGTCGACGCCGAGCGCGGCGCCTACGGCATCATCGAGGTCACCCGGTGAAGGTCAGCGTGGATCCGCACCGGCGCGACGGCTACGGCGAATGCGTGCGCGGGCCCTGGGGTCGGCGGGTAGCGTGCCTTGAGTGCGCATCGTCGTCCTGACCGGAGCAGGAATCTCCGCCGAGAGCGGGCTGGCGACCTTCCGCGGGGAGGACGGCCTCTGGGAGGGCCATCACCCGGCCGACGTCGCGACGCCGGAGGCGTTCGAGGCCAACCCAACGCTGGTGCAACGCTTCTACGACGAGCGGCGGGCCGCCCTCACCAGGGTGGAGCCGAACGCCGCGCACGTCGCGTTGGCGCAGTTGGAGTCCGCACTGGGTAACGACCTCTACCTCGTGACCCAGAACATCGACGACCTGCACGAGCGCGGTGGCTCCGAGCGGGTGCACCACATGCACGGTCGACTCCGCGCCGCCTGGTGCCTGGCCTGCAACGAGCGCCACGTCTGGGAGGAGGCGCTGACCGATGGGCCACCGTGCCCCAGCTGCCACTCGTCGATGCTGCGCCCCGACATCGTCTGGTTCGGCGAAGTGCCCTACGGCATGGAGTCGATCGATCAAGAGTTGGCCGACTGCGACCTGTTCGTCTCCATCGGGACCTCGGGGGTCGTCTACCCGGCGGCCGCCTTCGTGCACTACGCCATCGGCAACGGCAAACGCACCCTCGAGCTCAACCTCGAGACCAGCGACACGACCAGCGACTTCCACGAGTCACGGCGCGGCCCGGCCAGCGAACTGGTGCCGGCATGGGTCGAGGAAGTTCTCAGCGGCCGTTCTGGCTGAAGTGCTGGTAGTCCTTGGCCGAGTTCCAGTCGCCGCCCCACTCCCAGCCGATCCGAGCGAACGCCTCGACCACCGGTCCGGCGGGCCCGATCATTCCGGGTCGGAGCGGAGTCCGGTCGAGGAACGAACTGGCCAGCTCGGGCAGCACCACCTCCCCCTTGATGTAGGGGTTCTGGAATGTGTTGAGGTCGATCGCCAGGCCATAGGCGTGTTGGGAGAAGTAGGACGCACTGGTCGAGGGGCGGCAGACGAATGCACCGGTCCCGTTGCCGTCGCCGGTCGGCGGCGCGTCCGGGTCGTAGGAGCGCGCGATCAGCACCTGTTCCTGGGGGAAGTGCTGGCGATACAGGGTGCGGAAGACGCTGACCACGTCGTCGGCAACGGTGCGGTGCACGAGCAGTTCGCCGGTGTGTCGCTGGGCGTCGAAGCCCCAGAAGCTCACGCGGAGCCAGGCCAGGTCGGTGGCCGCCACCGGGCAGCCCGGTTGCCAGCTCGATCGGGCGATGATTCGCTTCGGTGCCGGCGACACGACCCGGCTGGCGAAGCCGCGCCCCGGCAGCATTCGCGCCGTGTCGGGCAGCGTCCACTGGCGGCGACCCAGCGCGGGCGGGGTCGCTCGCACCTCGCCGAACCCGGACGCCGTGAGGGGCAGTTGCCGAGTGCCCAACCAGGCGGGCGGGTGGGACCCGAACCCGGTGGCGGGGGTGGTCAGCGTGCCGTCGCCGGGGTTCGCGGTGGGTCTGGCCGTGGAATGGGCGCGCTGGCTGCCGGTCCGTGTTTGGTCAGCGGCCGGTGTGGCGCCATCGCAACCCGCCACCAGTGCGGCCAGCGCCACGACTGCGACAACCAGCGTCGACGTACTCCTGATCACACCCCCACGCTATCGCGCGACATAGATGTTGACCCGCTAGTAACATATCTGCCATGAGCCGTGAGATCTACGACGAGGACCACGAGGCCTTCCGCGCCTCCGTCAGGGAATTCTTGGACCGCGAGGTCGTCCCGAACATGGAGGACTACGCCGCGAACCACGGCCTGTCCCGCGAGTTCTGGCTGGCCGCCGGCAAGCAGGGCTTCCTCGGCCTGGAGATCCCCGAGGAGTACGGCGGCTCCGCAGCCGGCGACTACCGGTTCAACGCGGTGCTCACCGAGGAGCTGGCGAAGGTCAACATGACCCTGCCGAGCTGCCTGGGCATCCACGCCGACATCGTCGCGCCCTACCTCGTGCACCTGACCAACGACGAGCAGAAGAAGCGCTGGCTGCCGCAGTTCTGCTCCGGCGAACTGTTGACCGCGATCGGCATGACCGAGCCGGGCGGTGGCTCCGACCTGGCCAACCTGAAGACCACGGCCGTCCGTGACGGCGACGACTGGATCCTCAACGGCGCCAAGACCTTCATCACCAACGGTGCGAGCGCCAACCTCGTGGTGGTGGCCGCACGCACGTCGCCGGAGAAGAAGGCCAAGGGCATCAGCCTCTTCGGCGTCGACACCTCGCTGCCCGGCTTCTCCGTCGGCCGGGTGCTCGACAAGGTCGGCCAGGACGACTCCGACACTGCTGAGCTGGCCTTCGAGAACGTGCGGGTCAGCAACGACGACCTGATCGGGCCGCTCGACACCGGCTTCATCTCGATGATGCAGTTCCTGCCCCAGGAGCGCCTCGGCTCGGCGGTCACCAACCTGGCGCACGCCGCGCAGATCCTCGACGAGACGATCCAGTACGCCAAGGACCGCAAGGCGTTCGGTGCGCCGATCGGCAGCTTCCAGCACAACCAGTTCCTGCTCGCCGAGCTGGTGACCAAGGTCGAGGTGACCCAGGCCTTCGTCGACCAGTGCGTGCTCAAGCACACGCGCGGGGAGCTGAGCGCCGTGGACGCCGCCAAGGCCAAGTGGTGGACCTCGCAGGTGCAGAACGACGTGCTCGACCACTGCGTCCAACTGCACGGCGGCTACGGCTACATGAACGAATATCGGGTCGGTCGCGCCTGGCGCGATGCCCGGGTCTCCAAGATCTGGGCCGGGTCCAACGAGATCATGAAGATGCTGATCGGGCGCGACCTGGGTCTTTGAGGCCGCCCCGGGGCGATCGGCTCGGAAATACCAGCGACCGACGCCCCCGGGACTCCCTAAACTGCCCGGATGCAGATCGCCGTACTGGGACCCGTGCAGGCGCACACCCAAGGGCAGCAGATCGACCTGGGGACCCCACGGCAGCGCGCCATCGTGGCCGCCCTCGCGCTGGGCGACGGCCGCACGGTGCCCGTCGACACCGTCATCGCGCGGGTGTGGGGCCATCACCCTCCTCCGGGGGTGCTGGGCACCCTGCACGGCTATATCGGTGCGCTGCGCCGGGTGCTGGAGCCCGATCGTGCTCCCCGGGAGGCGTCCCGCGTGCTCGTCACCGACGGCGGCGGCTACGCCCTTCGCCTCCCCCCGAACAGCACGGACGCGAGCCGTCTGGAGCAGGCAGTCGCCGACGCCCGCCTCCTGGCCCAGGTCATCCCCGACCACCTGCGGCCCAGGGCCCCGAGGGGCGAGGAGGACCAGGTACGCCGCACGGTGTCCGATCTCGACGCGGTGCTCGCACTGTGGCGCGGGGAGCCCTACAGCGAACTGGGTGACGACCCCGACGCCGCCGCCGAACGGTTCCGACTGAGCGACCTGCGCATGGCCGCGCAGGAACTGCGGGTCGTCGCCCTCCTGGCACTGGGCAGGCACGACGAGGTCGTGACCGAACTGGCGAGGATGACCTCCGCACACCCGCTGCACGAGCGGTGGTGGGCGCTGCAGGCGGTGGCGCTGGCCCGCAGCGGACGGCAGGGCGACGCACTCGCGGCGCTCCAATCACTGCGTTCCCTGCTGGCCGACGAGCTCGGCGTCGACCCGAGCACGCAGGTTCGGGAGCTCCACCTCGCACTTCTGCGCCAGGATCCGAGCGTGGGCTGGAACCAGGACGGCCAGGACCAGCCAACCAGCACGGGTCGCGAGCTGGACCCGCCGCCCGCACCGACACGGCGTACGAGGTATCGCGAGTCTCCCCCGCTCCGGCGCTGGCCGTTGGTCGGACGTGCCGAGGAGTACGCCCGCCTGTCCGCGGTCCTGGACCGCGCCCTCGCCGGCCATCCTCAGGTGGGGGTCGTCACCGGGGAGGCCGGAATCGGGAAGTCGCGGCTCGTGGGAGAGATCGCGTCGGCCGCCTTCGCGCAGGGCTTCGTGGTGGCCGTGGGTCAATGCAGCCTCGACGGACCACCACCGTTGTGGCCGTGGCGGCGGGTGCTGTCCTCGCTGACCCAGCAGATCTGCTTCACCAGCGACGTGGTCGACGACTTCGACACCCTCCCCTCCGACGACTTCGCCACCTGGGAGGCCCTGACCCAGGAGCTCTTCCGGGCCGCGGCGGTGAACCCGGTGCTGGTGGTCCTCGAGGACCTGCAGTGGTCCGACCCCGCCACCCGGCGAGTGCTGACACACCTGATGTCAGCTACTGGGCACGAACGGTTGTGCGTGTTGGCGACGCTCCGGCTCGAGGAGGGCGCCGACCTGACCCTCACTGCGCCCTTGGCGCGACACGAAGGAGTGCGGATCGACCTGGTCGGGCTGCCGCTGAGCGACGCGGCGACCCTCGTCACGGAGGTGGCCGAGGCTCTTCCCGACGCCGAGGTTCAGACCCTGTGGGAGCGCGCCTGCGGCAACCCGTTCTTCCTCTCCGAGCTCGCCCTCTCCGAAGGACGACTGTCGGGTTCGCTGTCCGACGTCGTGCTCTCGAGTGTCCGGTCGCTGCCGCCGGCCACGGTGGAGGTCCTGGAAGCGGCCTGCGTGATCGACGTGGTCTTCGACCTCGACCTGCTGGCCTTCATGCTCGACTCCACCCAGGACCAGACCCGTGCGCGGCTGGCTCCCGCGATAGAGGCCGGCCTGGTCTCCGACGGCGGGGCACTGCGGGCCGACTTCCATTTCTCCCACGGAGTGGTCCGAGAGGTGATCAACGCGAGTCTGGCGCATGCCACCCGCTCGCGCTGGCATCGCCAGGTCGCCACCCAGCTTGAACGACACAGCGGGCTGGTTCGGCCCGAGTTGCGGTCCGCCCTCGCCCACCACTGGGAGCTGGCGGGATATGAATGGGTGGGCGAGGCCTGGCGCTCCACGCTCAAGGCCGCCGAGGTGGCCCGGACGGTCGCCGCCTACGACGAGGAGGCGCGGCTGCTGCTTCATGCGCTGGGTTGGCAGCAGGCCGACCTCGCCAGCGGGCTCGAGGAACGCTTCGAGCTGCTGCTGATGCTCGCCGACGCAGCGAGATGGAGCGGGGACTGGCCGGTGGTCTCGGATGCAGTGGACGAGGCCGTGGCGGTGGCCGAGCAGCTCGACTCCCCCGAGCTCGCCGCCCGGGCCGCGATCTCCACTATGGAGGGTGCGCTGTGGCAGGCCCGGCCCTTCGGCACCGTCCATCTCCCGATCATCGAGGCCCTCGAGCGGGTGCTGCTCACGCTGCCGGCGGACCAGCCCTCGCTGCGGTGCCGGGCACTGCTCGCGCTCGCGATGGAGCTCTTCTACGGCGGTGATGTCGAGCGGATCGACGCCCTGGTCGAGCAGGCCCTGGCCATCGCAGACTCCGCCGACGACGTACGACTGCGGGCCACCGCCTACCTCGGCGCGTTCGCCGCGCGCTCGCGGCCCGACACCGCCTCGCAGCGAGAGATCTACGCCGAGCGAGCCCGCGCTGCGGCCGAGCAACTGGATGACCTGCGCGCACGACTGTTGGCCGAGACCCTCGCCGTCAGCGTCGCCAGCGAGCTGGGCCGCGCCGACATCGTCCGCCGCGACCTGCCTCGCCTCCTGCGGCTGACCCACAGTCGCGGGCTCGCCAGTGCCGAAGCGGTGTTACGGGTGATCGACGTGCCGTGGTTGGTCATGACCGGCGACGACAGGGCGGCAGAGGAGTCGCTGGCCCGCCTGATG
>JARICB010000255.1 GCA_029264225.1 Nocardioides sp.
GGGCAACGAGGACAACGCTAAGCAGAACGGCCCCTCCGGCGGACCGGAACTCAACGGCGGCCCCGGCAACGACCGACTGATCGGCGGCGAGGGCAGCGACAAACTGATCGGCCTCGGCGACAACGACTACCTCGACGGCGGTCCGGGCAACGACTACTCGCTCAGTGGCGGCGACGGTGACGACATCATCATCGACGGCGAGGGGGATGACCTCTACATCAAGGGCGACCCGGGCGACGACACGATCTTCGTAGGACCGGGTGCCGACAAGGTCTACTCCGAGCAGGGCAACGACACGATCTACCTCTTCGATGATGGCGCGCGCGATGAGATCTACTGCGACGACTACGACGACATCGGCACCCCCGCCGAGGGCAAGAACGACCGAGTGTTCTACATCGGTCGGATCGACCCCCTCGACAAGTTGGTTGCCGACCGGGTGACCTGCGAGGTGATCGCGGTCATCGACAGTCCACCTGCGGGTTGGCCCTACGGCCCGGTTCCGACGACAGCCGGGCGTGCCGGGACCGGCGCACGAGTGCTCTCGGCCGACCCCCGGCTGAGCATCCTCTGACTCGGGGGCTCGCTCAGGCGGCGAACAGCAGGGACAGCCCGCCGACGGTGAAACCGACCATCACGAGCAGCAGCGGCAGCTGACCGGTCAGTTGGTGGCGCGCCGGCAGTAGTCGGATCGCCCGATCGTGGGCGGCGATCACGCCGACCACATGCCCGACGACCACGGCGCCTACCTTCACCCGGGCGAGGAAATCGGGGTGGTAGGAGAGCCAGTAGTTGACGGCCAGGTCGCCGGTGCCGAGCAGATTGTCGCCGCGGCTGAGCGGGTCGCTGAGCTGCACGAGCGTCGTCTGGCCATATTCCACGAGGTAGGTCAGGTAGTGGGCGATGATGTAGCCCACGATGATCGGCACCACCGAGTGGGCGAACAGGTTGGGCAATGAGCGTCGGCTGATGGAATCGTCGACCCCGGTCAGCATCGTGCCCACCGCGAAGATCACGCCGACGCCGACGCAGAACGTCAGCAGTGCCAGGTTGTTGAGCAGAGCGGGCGAGATTTCGCTCGACTGGATGAACCGCACCCAGGGGCTCGAGTCGGCGAAGGAGTCGAAGGCCGTGCTGCCGAAGAGCACCGCCACGACACCGACCAGCCCCGGCTTGGCCGCGACGGTGTCGAGGTTGGCCAGCGGGGAGCGAACAAGGAGCCGGCCGTCGCGCTGACCCCAGACGGAGAGCTTGCTTGCGAGGCTCGAGTAGACCTCGAAGGGATCGGCGTGCTCGTAGAAGCGGTTGCCGAACAGCGCCCCACCTACCAACATCAGGCCCAGGTAGGCGGCGCACCACAGCCGCACCGGGCCGAGTTCGGTCGAGTGTGGATAGACCAACTCCAACCAGACGAAGGCGAACAGGCCGATCACGGCCGGCCAATAGCCCAGGCGTGAGGGGTAGGCGTACAGGCCCACTTCCGGGTCGCTGCCGGAGACTCTGGCCAGCAACAGGTTGATGCTCCGGGCCGGGCTGATCGCCTTCCAGACCGGGCCGAACAACACCGAGAGCGGCACCATGCCGACCCAGACGAAGACGTAGAAGGTGCCGAGGAACGGGTTGATCAGGGTGTCTTGGCCAGCCACCGCCGCAGTGCCGACGTACAACAGGGCAAGGATGCCGAAGGCGCGTAGCGCGAGCTTCCAACCTGTCGATGAGGTCAGTCGGTCGAGTACGGCGGGGGCTGGCCGGCCGCTCGTTGCGGCGTCGTAGCGCGGCTTGCGCCAAGCGATGGCCAGGACCGTGAAGGAGATGACCAGCGCCGCTACGGCGCCTGCGATCGCGAGTTCGAGCGGGAGCGGCAGGTCCTTGGCGCCGCCGATCCCGTGCGCGACGAGGCGGTCGCCCACCTCAGCGGACTTCGAGCTGAACGATCACGACATCGAGGTTGTGTGACTCGACGTCGACCAGACCGGGCTGGTCGATGGTCAGCGGCAAGGTGGTGCTGCCCTCGGAATAGGACAGTTCCTGCGCGGGGGTGGCGTGCACGTGGATCTCACCGGGCTCGTCGGCGGTGACGGCCAGGTTGAACTCCTCACCCGCAGTAACCTCGACCCGTTCGCCGCTCGGCGTGATCTTGCCGTCGGCCACGGTGATGTCGATGGTCTGGATCGAGGGGGCCACCGACTCCGTAGTGCTCCCGGGCGCAGGCTCGGTCGGCTCCGCGGTGGGTGTGGTGGCCTCGTTGGAGGTGCCTACGGGCTCGGCGTCCTCACCGCAAGCGGTCAGGGTGAGGCCGAGACCGATACTCATGGTCAGCGCAAGAGGCGCGAGTCGGCGGGCGGAGCCGAACGGGTGACGGGTCATGGGGGCTTCTCCTCCGTGGCGTGTTGTCCTCTGTCAGACTCCCACGTGGAGCAACAATGTCGTCGGTGGGGGCAAGGTCTCGTGTCCGCCGACACACGGACGAAGGGCTGACATGAGCGAACGGCTGCGCCCGCGCGATCTGGCTCTGCTGGCTCTGGAGTCAGTTCGGACCCCGATGCACAACGCAACGGTCGAGGTCTTCGAGTTGGGCGAGTCTGGCTTCGACTACGCCAACCTGGTGAAGTTGATCGCGGATCGGATCGCCTTCGTCCCGCGCTACCGGCAGCGGTTGCAGTTGGTCCCCGGCCGGCTGGCCACGCCGGCATGGGTCGATGACCCCGACTTCGAGATCAGTTACCACGTACGCCGTTCGGCGCTGCCGCGTCCGGGCGACCATGACCAGCTGCGTGAGCTGGTGGCCCGGATCGCATCCCGACCGTTGGATCGGTCGCGGCCGCTGTGGGAGACCTACTTCGTCGAGGGGCTCGCTGGCGGCCGGGTCGCTGTGCTGACCAAGAGTCA
>JARICB010000299.1 GCA_029264225.1 Nocardioides sp.
ACGTATCCGACGACGACGGTGCCCATGGGGTCTCCTTCTTCGCACACCGGTACGCGTCGTTGCGCCCGGACGTCTTGGCACCGTATCGAATTCACCGCCGGATCGGGAGCACTGTGGATGAGGTCAGGCACGATCACCTACTTCCCGGCAGGCTGTCACCATGCCCGTGTCCGCCCCGATCACCCGTGCCGAGCACCGCGTCCTGCGCGCCGCCGTGCTCGAGTTCAAGGAGGCCCAGCCTCGGGGCCGGGCACCGGTCTCACTGCGGGCAGGAGTCCCCGGGCGCGCTTCGGCCGTCCATGTCGTGACGCCAGGACAGGTCCTCGACCAGTCGTTGCGTACCGATATCTCGGCGGCGCTGCTCCAGCGAACCGCGAGCTACGGTGCGCGGCGGTGGGCGTGGCTGACCCGCACCGGCACCGTTGCTTCACTGCACGACGCGGACGCCGCCTGGTCCAGTGCCTGGTACGCCGCCTGCGCTGAGGCGGGGGTGCACGTGCCGTTCGTGGTGGTCACCCGCTCCGGCTGGCGTGACCCTCGCAGCGGTGTGATCCGGGAGTGGCAACGACTGAGACGCCGCAGCGATGCGGCGATTCAGTCCCAGGTATGAGCAGGTTCGTTGGTGTGCATCCGCTCGACGTACTCCAGCAGGGTGGCCCGCAGCGCGTCGAACTGCTCCTGGTCGCTGCGTTGACGCATCCGTGAGACGAACCACTCGGCACCGTTGGTTCCGAGCAAGCAGCGCTGCTCGATGATGCCGAGCAGGCGCTCACGTACCTCGGTCGCCACTCCCCAGGACTCGAGGCCTTCGTGCGCCATCGGGAGCAGCCGTCGCAACACCAGTTCGGTAGCCCTGACCTGCCCCACACCGGGCCAGTAGATCTGCGCGTCGATGCCGTGCTGGGCAGCGACGTGAAAATTCTCCTCCGCAGCCGAGAACGACATCTGCGACCACAACGGCCGTTCACTCTCGGCCAGGTGGCGCACCAGCCCGAAGTAGAAGGCCGCATTGGCGATGGTGTCGGCCACGGTCGGACCAGCTGCCAGTAGCCGGTTCTCGACCCGCAGGTGCGGCACCCCGTCAGCAATGTCGTAGACGGGCCGGTTCCAGCGGTAGATCGTGCCGTTGTGCAGCCGCAGTTCCGGCAGGGTGGGTGCGCCTCCCGACTCCAGCACCGCAACCGGGTCCTCGTCGTCGGTGATGGGCAGCAGGGCCGGGAAGTAGCGCACGTTCTCCTCGAACAGGTCGAAGACCGAGGTGATCCACCGCTCCCCGAACCACACGCGGGGGCGGACGCCTTGCACCTTGAGTTCGTGACTGCGGGTGTCGGTGGCCTGCTCGAACAGCGGGATGCGGGTCTCGCGCCACAGCTCCTTGCCCAGCAGGTAGGGCGAGTTCGCCGCCAACGCGAGCTGCACACCGGCGATGGCCTGCGAGGCATTCCAATAGTTGGCGAAGTCGTCCGGCGCGGTCTGGACGTGGAACTGGGTGCTGGTGCAGGCCGCCTCCGGCACGATCGATTCAGCCGTGGTCGAAAGCCGATCCCGACCGGAGA
This sequence comes from Nocardioides sp., assembly GCA_029264225.1. Classification (GTDB taxonomy): domain Bacteria; phylum Actinomycetota; class Actinomycetes; order Propionibacteriales; family Nocardioidaceae; genus Nocardioides. The sequence goes on from JARICB010000299.1 coordinate 1,557, forward strand.
TGTTGATCGTGATGTCCTCCCCGCGGGCGGAGAGGATCTGTTCGCTCAGCAGTTTGTAGCGTGGGTTCTGACTCAGGCTCTCGGGACCCATATGCCCCTCGGCCAAGGTAGGCAGGATCCCGATCATCACCTGGTGAGCGCCGGACTCGGCGGCCTTGACCTCGGCGTCGTTGAGGGAGCGCCGCAGGGAGTCCTCGAAGGTGGTCAGGCCGCCCTCACGCAGACGCGCTGGCGCCACGTTGATCTCGATATTGAACTGTCCCAGCTCGGTCTGGAACTCGGGCGAGGCGATCGCCGCCAGCACTTCCTGGTTCTTCATCGCCGGATCGCCGGCGCCGTCGATCAGGTTGAGCTCGACCTCCAGCCCGGTCATCGGGTCGTCGGTGTCGAAGCGCGCCTCGCGCAGCATGCGAGCAAACACGTCGAGATTGCGACGCACCTTCTCCCGGTGCCGGGTCCGGTCTGCGCGTGAGAACTCCTGCTGCTCCACCTCTTCACCCATGCGGCGACCCTAGGGCGTGTCGGAGTGGGCCACCACCTGCCACACCTCAGGGGAGGTGGCTGAGGTCAACAGTTCGTCCACCAGACGTGCCAGCGAGTGGCCCGGATCCGCTGCGCGGGCCCGCTCCACAGCGCACCAGGCGAGCGCCCCCTCCCCCGCCAACCAGGCCACGAAGCCCAGGACCGCGGCCGGTGCCGCGACGAGCTCCTCAGGCACCCGGCGTACGACGTCGCTCCAGAACACGACGTGTTCGTGCGCGCTGGCCCGGGTCAACCACCCCCACGCCTCGTCGCGCAGCATCGGATCGGTGATGGACAGCGCCAGCGCGGCGATGACCTCGGGTGGGGCGGGCCGCTCGGCGGCGGAGTGCTCGGTGATCACCGCCCGGATCTGCGCCGCCGGGTAGGCGGTGCAGTCGTCGAGGGCCGCAACGACAGCCGACGCCGCGGCTGGGTCGTGGTCGAGGGTCGATGCCAATTCCTCGCGCGAGCCAAGGGTGACCTTTCCTCCGAAGACCGACTGGGCCGCGAACCGGTGATGATCGGGCTGGAAGGCAGTGCCTCGATAGGCCGACGGCCCCCGACCGGGCAGCACCGCGAAGTAGCGGTGCTCGTGAACGCGCAACACCTCGATCACTTCGATCCTTGCCTGGGTGAATGTCTCATGCAGAGCCCAGGCCGCCTCGTCGGCCACGGCCGTGTCGTCGTCGTAGATCACGAAGATGACCTGGTCGATGGCGTGCTTGAGGGCGGGGCGGAGCAACGCCTCCACGACGTCATCCACGTCGTCCTCTTCATCGGGCAGGTCGAGACGCGCATGGAAGGGTTGGGCGCCGCGCACACCAACGAGCACGACCGAGTGGGCGGGAGCGAAGCCGAGAGCGATCGGGATGAACGCCAACAGGTCTTCTGGGCAGGTGGCGACCATCTTGGTGGCAAGGGCGGTGGACCGGGCGGGCTGTGAAGTAGTCATGGTTCGACGGTGCCCAACCACACCGACGCTCGCACCTGACGAACCGGGGCACTGTGGAGAACCCTCCCGGCGGCTGCCGGTGCGGCACCCTGTGGACATCTAGCGGACTGCGAGACTGTCGGACATGACCCAGGAACGCCGGTGAGAGCCACCGCCTCGGTGCTCCACATCGATCTCGACGCGTTCTTCGCTGCCGTCGAGCAGCGTGACAAGCCCTCCTTGCGGGGCAAGCCGGTGATCGTAGGCGGCGTCGGAGGGCGCGGGGTGGTCGCAACGGCGTCGTATGAGGCACGCAGCTACGGTGTCCGGTCGGCGATGTCGACGCGCGAGGCCCGGGCACGATGCCCCCACGCAGCATTCCTTACCGGTCGCTTCCACGCCTACCGTGAGACCAGCGCCAAGGTCATGGCCGTGCTCCGGGCCGCGTCACCGCTGGTCGAGCCGCTCTCTCTGGACGAGGCGTTCGTCGACCTCGCTCAGGCGGGCCTCCCGGACCTGGAGGTGGCGACCGTCGTGGCCTTCGGCGAAGACCTCCGCAGGAAGGTCGCGGAGGCCTCCGGCGGGCTGACCGGAACCGTAGGCATCGGCTCCTCCAAATTCATCGCCAAGGTGGCCAGCGAGCTCGACAAGCCCGACGGGCTCACGGTGGTGCCGCCGGGCACGGAGGTTGCCCTGCTACGTCCGATGCGGGTCAGCGTCATCCCCGGCGTGGGCCCGGCCACCGCCGAACGACTGCGTCGGGCCGGGATCCACACGATCGCCGACCTCGACGCCGTGGGCGAGAACGAACTGGTGCGGCTACTGGGCCGCGCCCAGGGACACGGGCTCCATCTTCTTGCCCGGGCGCAGGACGATCGGCCCGTCGTGGCCGATCGGGAGGCCAAATCGGTCAGTTCCGAGGGCACCTACGACACCGACCTGACCGACCGTCGGCTGATGGAGGGTCTGCTCGCTCGCCAAGCCGCGCAGGTCGGTCAACGCCTGCGCAAGCACGGGCTCTCGGGTCGCACTGTCACCATCAAGGTGCGACTTCACGACTTCACGACCCTCAGCCGATCGACCACGCTGGCGGGTCCTACCGACAGCGGTCCAACCATCAGCCGGATGGCCCGCATGCTGCTGGCCGACCTCGACACCTCAGGCGGCGTGCGGTTGCTCGGTGTCGGCGTCTCGGGACTCGCCGACTGGATCCAGGACGACCTGTTCGGCGAAGACACCGCGACGGAGGACGACGACGACGTGCCGCCACCTCAGGTGGAGGCGACGCGACGGCCCTACGTACCGGGCATGGACGTCGTCCATGCCCAGATGGGCCCCGGCTGGGTGTGGGGCTCCGGGAAGGGCGTCGTCACGGTCCGCTTCGAAACGGCCGAGACCTCGCCCGGCCCGGTGCGCTCCTATTCCATCGAGGATCCGTCTCTTTCGCCGGTCGAGCTGCCCAGCGACGACTGAGCGGTGGAGAAGTTCGACAAATAGCAGCGCCGGGACCCAATCCTCTCCAGGGTCGGCTCCGAACCAGCCCTGAGAAGTCCCTGAGAGTTCGGCGGGACTGAAACTTCGGGGACCCGCCGGACGTCAGTGCAGATGAAGGGCAAAGGGAAGGGCCATACGAGGACCGGGAATCTCCGGGCAGCGTCGGCCGTTGATGAAGATGAGGCGCACGAGGCACGCGCCACATTCGGAGGAGGCCATCATGAGCACCGCACAAAGCACCAGGACCAGCTCCACTCGAGCACCGCGGGGCGGCGCGACCCGAGAGATCGAAGG
>JARICB010000364.1 GCA_029264225.1 Nocardioides sp.
CCGGCGCGTCGACAACCTCCGCAGCAAAGTCGCGGAGCTCGAGCACGCCCGCCGAGGAGAGGAGGCACTGATGCCCGACCTCGACGGCCAGATCGACTACATCGAGGACGACGTCCTGCGTCTCATCTTCTTGTCCTGCCATCCCTGCCTGAGCGCGGAGTCGCGGGCCGCACTGACCCTGCGGCTCGTGGCCGGGCTCAGCACCGCGGAGATCGCCCGCGGGTTCCTGGCCACCGAGTCGGCCATGGGGCAGCGGATCTCGCGAGCCAAGAGAACACTCTCCTCGGCCCACGCCGAGTTCGAGCTGCCCACCGGCGACGAACGCACCCGGCGTCTTGACGACGTCATGGCGGTGATCTACCTGATCTTCAACGAGGGCTACACGGCCACCGCTGGCCAGGACTGGATGCGACCGGCTCTCACCGACGAGGCGATCCGGCTCGCGCGGATGCTGGCCGCCGTCGCCCCCGACGAGCCCGAGGTGCTCGGTCTGCAGGCGCTTTTGGAGATCCAGGGGTCGCGGACGGCAGCCCGCCTCGACGAGCACGGCGCCCCGGTCTTGCTGGAGGATCAGGACCGGACCCACTGGGACCGGCTGCAGATCCGACGCGGGATGGGTGCCCTGCAGCAGGCCGAACGTCTCGCTGCGCGCGGGACGCCGGTCGGGAAGTACTTCCTCCAGGCCTCCATCGCCGCTCAGCATGCCCGGGCGGAGCGTGCACAGGACACCGACTGGTCCCGGATCGCTGCCCTGTACGACGTCCTGTCCGACGCCGCGCCCGGTCCGGTGGTCGAGGTGAACCGCGCGGTCGCGCACGGCCGGGCGTTCGGCCCCGATGCCGGGCTCGCCGTGCTCGAGGGACTGGACCCCGATGATCTGGGCGACTCGGCACTCGTGCCGAGCGTGCGCGGAGATCTGCTGGAGCGCGCCGGGCGCCACGCTCGGGCGAGCGCGGAGTTCGCCGACGCGGCCCTGCGGACCAGGAACGAGAGCGAGCGCGCTCTCCTGCGTCGGCGTGCCCTAGAGAACCTGGACAACCTGACACGGGGTGGTGACTAGTCCGGGGACTTGGTGGCCGTGCACACGAACACACCGAAGTCTCGATCGTTCTTGACCACCGTGGTGGCGTCGACGAAGGCGATGTCGCTAAATCCGGCACGGGCCAACCGCTCGGCGAGCTCATGCCTGTCGAAACCGTCGTGGCCGTGGAAGTCGACCTTGTCGGCGTGGAATGCACCGTCGGGGTCCTCGTCCAGGTCGGCGATGGCCAACCGGCCACCCTCCACCAGGAGTGCTGCCACAGACTGCAACAACGCATCCAGGTCATCCACGTGGTGCAACGCCATGGAACTCCACACCACGTCATAGGCCCCGTCGAGTCGGTCCACCGTGAGGTCTGCCTGCACGGCACGCAGTCGACCCTCGAGCCCGGCCTCCTCGATCCGCTGCCCCGCTACCTGCACCATCCCGGCGGAAGGATCGGTCACCACAACTGAGGCGACCCGGTCCGCGAGCAGGATGCTGAGGCGACCGGTGCCACCGCCGACATCGACCACGCGCATCCCAGGCGTGAGCTCCAGCGACTCCGCAATGCACCGTGCCACTGCCGCCTGACGTGCCTCGTGGGCGGGATCGTCGTCCCACGTCGCGGCCTGATCGTCGAATCCCTGGTGTTCGTGCATGCCCTCGAGACTAGCCCCGCCAGTAGTTGACCTACCTACAACCAGGTTGGGCTCTGCCTGTCCGACACCACGAGGGCCACTTCGACTGCGGATCGGCGTCGCGGGGCGGCGTGTCGCGGGCGGCGTACGGCGTGTTGCGGCGTACGACGCGCTGAACCGGCCCGGTCCCAACGTTCTGGGCTCGACTGTAGACGGCCTGCTCTCAGATCCCGCTGGCTCGGCGCAGTAGCTGGTCGAACGGAGTCGGTTGCGCGAACTCCTCCTCGACGGTGCGCCGGTTCACCACCGCACTGTCGACGCGCGACACCTTGCCCATCAGGGCAGCGAGCTCCCCCGCCGCTCGGGCGATGCGAGGCTCGAGGCCCTCGTCGCCGAAGTCGCCGGTCGAGGCGAAGACGCCGGTCGGTACGACGACCGCGTGCAGGTAGGCGAACAGCGGCCGCAGCGCGTGCTCCAGCACCAGGGAGTGTCGGCTCGTGCCGGCGGTGGCGGCCACCAGCACCGGCTTGCCGTCGAGCAGCCCCTCCTCCAGCACGTCGAAGAAGGTCTTGAAGAGGCCCGAGTAGGACGCGGAGAAGACCGGCGTGACGACCACGAGGCCATCGGCGCGGCGTACCGCCTCGATCGCCTCCCCCAGCTCGGGTCCGGGGAAGCCGGTGAGCAGGTGGTCGGTGAGTTGATGGGCCAGGTCACGCAGCTCGATCGTGGTGACCTCGACCTCCTCCAGCGCCTCGACGGTGGCGGCGGCGAGGCTGTCGCCCAGCAGTCGGGTCGAGGATGGCGTGGACAGACCGGCCGAGATCACCAGCAGCGACGTCGTCATACCCGCACCTCGGCATCCTCGACGCGGCGACCGGTCGCAGCGTCGGCCGCGGCGTGGACGGTGGAGTCCTGGGCGCCGCCGGCCGCCGCGACGAGCGAGGCGTGGGTGGGTGCCTCGGGGATGTGTGCGGGACGGCCCTCGGCGAACCCCTTGCGCAGCTCGGGCAGGATCTCACCCAGCAGGTCGAGCTGCTCCAGGACCATCTTGAGCGGCAGCCCGGCGTGGTCGATCAGGAAGAGTTGGCGCTGGTAGTGGCCGGCGTAGTCGCGGAACGACAGGGTGCGTTCGAGCACCTGCTGCGGCGACCCGACGGTCAGCGGCGTGGCCTCGGTGAATTCCTCCAGCGACGGACCGTGACCGTAGACGGGGGCGTTGTCGAAGTAGGGACGGAAGTCGTTCCAGGCGTCCTGGCTGTTCTTGCGCATGAAGAACTGGCCGCCCAGGCCGACGATCGCGGTGTCCGCGGGACCGTGGCCGTAGTGCTCCCAACGCTCCCGGTAGAGCCCCACCATCTGCTCGGTGTGCGAGGCGGGCCAGAAGATGTGGTTGTGGAAGAACCCGTCACCGTAGAAGGCAGCCTGCTCGGCGATCTCGGGGCTGCGGATAGCGCCGTGCCACACGAACGGAGGTACGCCGTCCAGCGGGCGTGGTGTGGAGGTGTAGCCCTGCAGAGGGGTGCGGAAACGACCCTTCCAGTTGACGACGTCCTCGCGCCACAGCTGGTGCAGCAGGGCGTAATTCTCCAGCGCCAGGTTGAGCCCCTGCCGGATGTCCTTGCCGAACCAGGGGTAGACCGGACCGGTGTTGCCGCGGCCCATCATCAGGTCCACGCGGCCACCCGAGAGGTGCTGCAACTTCGCGTAGTTCTCCGCGATCAGGACCGGGTCGTTGGTGGTGATCAGCGTCGTGGCGGTCGAGAGCATGATCCGCTTCGTCTGCGCGCCGATCCATGCCAGCGTCGTGGTGGGGGCCGAGGCGATGAACGGCGGGTTGTGGTGCTCGCCGGTCGCGAACACGTCGAGGCCGATGTCTTCGGCCTTCTTGGCGATCTCGACGGTCGCCTGGATGCGCTCGAACTCGGTCGGGGTGCGGCCGGTCGTCGGATCGGTGGTGACGTCGCCGACGCTGAAGATGCCGATCTGCATGCTGTACCTCCGGAATACGTGGTCTCGACCGCCACCACAGTTTTAGTGACATGTCACTTACTTAGGACTCAACGGGAGGGGGACGGTCACTATTCCCGCGGCCGCGGAGGTCAGGGGCCCCGCTTCGACGCACCGCGCTCGATCAGTGATGCGTCATCTATATCCTGCACCCACGTTGCGTGACGCGTCAACTAGTTGCGTTAGGCTGGCGCCATGACCTCCACCTGGCTCACCGACGCCGAACAGCGCGCTTGGCGCAACTGGCTCACGGCGAGCGCGAAGTTGCCGGCAGCACTGCACCGACAGTTGCAGCGCGACTCCGCCTTGTCGCTGCCGGACTTCGAGGTGCTCGTTCACCTCACCGAGACCGCCGCTGCTCGCGCGCGGGTCTCCGAGCTCGCCCAGACCTTGCAATGGGAGCGCAGTCGCCTCTCCCACCACATCAAGCGCATGGAGAGTCGTGGCCTGGTGGCCCGGGAGGAGTGCGTCGATGACGGCCGTGGGGCCTACGTCGTCCTGACCGATCAGGGCCGATTGGCGCTCGAGCGCGCCGCTCCCGAGCATGCGCGGACCGTGAAGAGCCTGGTGTTCGACTCACTCACCCCGCAGGAACTGGAGGCGTTCACGTCCGCCGTGAGCAAGGTCCTGACCCGGCTGGATCAGGTCGGCTGACCCGGCCGGGCCCGAGCCGGGTCAGGAGCCCCCGGAAGCGACACCGCCAACCGATACCCGCGCTTGACGACCGTCTGCACCGCCTTGGCACCCAGCGCGGCCCGCAGTCGGGCAACGGCCATCTCGACGGCATGCTCGGAGCCCGCGGTCCCCGAGGGCAGCATCGACAGAAGGGCTCGACGTGAGACCACGGTGCCCGGGTCGGCGACCAAGGCCTGGAGGACCGCAGTCGGCGCTGGGGACAACTTCACCTCGGCCCCGTCGAGCAGGACCTCGTCGCCGTGGAGCAGCAACGTGTGGTCGCCGACGAGTGCGATCGTGACGCCCGAGCGACGCGAGGGCAGTTCGGTCTCGAGTTGTTTGATCATGGCCGCGAGGCGCGACCGGTCCGGGTAGATCGTCGGCACGTCCCACATCTCAAAAGCTGCGGCGGTCACCGGCCCCACGCAAGACGCGACTACGTCGTTCTGGAACGCCGAGACCAGTTCCTCTCGACGCCCGGTCGAACCGGCGGCCGCCATCAGCGCCGCCACCGCGGGCGCCGAAGTGAAGGTCACCGCATCCAACTTCCGCTCGACGATCATGTCGATCATCGAGAAGATCGGCCCCGGATCCTCGGCGGAGACGACCCGGTAGACGGTCACGGTGCTCACGTCGGCACCTTGACGCCGCAACGCGTGGGCCACTATCGACAGCGACTGTCCGTGCTCCTGGACCACGATCCGCAGCCCCTCGAGGGATCGTCCGCGTAGGTGCTCCAGCACGTCCTCGAAGCATTCCGACTCGGGCGCCCAGTGCTCACGCAGCCCGCGGGCACGAAGAGCTCCGACACTCTTCGGACCACGCGCCAGGATCTCCGCCTCCCCCAGTGACGCGACCAGGTCGTTGGCCAGGCCCCATCGTTGCGCCGCCTCGAACCACGCCTTCATCCCGATACCGGTGGTGGCCAGGAAGAGGTCCACGGGGCGACTCAGCACCTCGACGGTCGCGGCCCGAAGTTCGGCCTCGTTGACCTCACTGGGCGCCTGCGAAAGGGCGGGCGCCCACTCCACGACCGCCCCGCGCCGCTCGAGGAGGCTGACCTGTTCCTCGAACTTGCGCACGGCGGTCACACCGATACGAAATCCACGCAGGGGGCTCTCGCTCACAGGGCCCGCTGCCTGGGCGGGCCGACCAGCACCATGCCGTCATCCACCCGCACGTCGTAGGTCATGATCGATTTCTCCTCGTCGTCGAGGCACTGGCCCGTGCGCAGGTCGAAGGACTGCTTGTGCATGGGCGAGGCGACGACCGGCGCGTCGCCTCGCGTGCCCACGATCCCGCGAGCCATTACCGATGTCATGGAGCAAGGGTCGCAGTTGGAGGTGGCGTAGACGTTGCCATCGTGTGTCCGGAAGATTGCGAGGGCGACGCCGCCCACCAGTGCCGCGACGCCACCCTCGACATCGATCTGGTCGAGACGACAGACAGCGGCGTACGTCGACCGGTCGGCCGCGGCACTCATGGGGCGCCGACCGGGATGGTCGAGCCGAGCGAGACCTGCCCGTGCCAATCGGCCGGCACCGGCTGATCGCGTTCGGCGCGGAAGGTGATGCTCGGCTCCGGGACGTCCGGGGCGTTGACGAAGGAGACGAAGCGGGCGAGCTTCGCCGGATCGTCGATGGTTGCCTTCCATTCGTCGAAGTAGGTCTCGACATGGCGGGCCATCGCAGCCTCCAGTTCGGCGCCGAGGCCGAGTGCGTCGTCGACGACGATCTCGCGCACGCGGTCGAGGCCGCCGTCAAGGGTATTGAGCCAGGGGGCGGTGCGCTGGAGCCGGTCGGCGGTGCGGATGTAATACATCAGGAACCGGTCGAGGTAGCTGATCAGGGTCTCGGTATCGAGATCGCCGGCCAGAAGCCGCGCGTGCACCGGTGTCGCGCCACCGTTGCCCCCGACGTAGAGGTTCCACCCCTTCTCCGTGGCGATCACCCCGAAGTCCTTGCCCCGCGCCTCGGCACATTCGCGGGCACAGCCGCTGACCCCGCCCTTGAGCTTGTGCGGCGAGCGAAGTCCGCGGTAGCGCAACTCCAGGTCGATCGCGAGTTGCACGGAGTCCTGCACGCCGTATCGACACCAGGTCGACCCGACACACGACTTCACCGTCCGCAGCGACTTGCCGTAGGCATGCCCCGACTCGAACCCGGCGTCGACGAGTCGGCGCCAGATCTCAGGCAGTTGTTCCACCCGAGCGCCGAACAGGTCGATCCGCTGTCCACCGGTGATCTTGGTGTAGAGGTCGTAGTCCTTGGCGACCTGCCCGATGACGATCAGCTTGTCGGGGGTGATCTCGCCGCCCGGAATCCGGGGCACCACCGAGTAGGTGCCGTTGCGCTGGATGTTGGCGAGGTAGGCGTCGTTGGTGTCCTGCAAGGTCCGACTCGTCCCTTCGAGCACGTGCCCGTTGAGCTGGCTCGCCAGGATCGAGGCGACCGTGGGTTTGCAGATGTCGCAGCCACGGCCGGTCCCGTGTGCCTCGACGAGGTCGTCGAAGCGGGTATAGCCGTGCACTGCGACGACCTCGAACAGTTCCTGCCGGGTGAGTAGGAAGTGCTCGCACAAGCTCCTGTCCACCGACTTCCCGACCGAGGCGAAGTGGTCCTCGACGATCTTCTTCACCATCGGCTTGCACGACCCGCAGGTGCTGCCGGCCTTCGTGCACTTGGTGACGCAGGTCAGGCTCTCGCAGGGTTCCTCGCTCCCGGTGCTCGGATCGGTCGACAGCGCCTCGAGGATCTGCGTCTTGGTCACCGCGTTGCACGAGCAGACCTGCGCCTCGTCGGGCAACGTGATCTCGGCGGCTGCACGGCCCATCGGCAGGATCAGGTCCTCCGGGTTGTCGGGCAACTCGATGCCGCTGGCCACCATCGGTCGCAGGGTCCCGTACGCCGAGGCGTCGCCGACCAGGATGCCGCCCAGCAACTGCTTGCCGTCCTCAGAGATCACCAGCTTCTTGTAGATCCCGGCGACGGCGTCGGAGAACACCAGTTCCAGGGCGCCGGGGGTGGAGGCGTGAGCATCTCCGAAGGAGGCCACGTCGATGCCGAGCAGCTTGAGTTTGGTGGACATGTCCGCGCTGAGGAAGGCCCCCGGTCCCCCGAGCAACGCATCGACGACCACCTCGGCCATGGCATATCCGGGCGCCACCAGGCCATACATCCGACCGCCGGGCGCCGCGCACTCCCCGATCGCCCACACATGGGGAGCGGAGGTGCGGCACTGCTCGTCGACCAGCACGCCGCCGCGTTCCGCGAGGTCTAGGCCGGCTGCTCCGGCGAGCGCGTCGCGGGGCCGGATCCCGGCCGAGAAGACGACGATCTGGGCCTCGATCGGGTCGGCATCTCGGAGCTGGAGTCCGCTGACCCGGTCCGACCCCAGCACTTGCTCGGTCATCGCAGCGGTG
>JARICB010000424.1 GCA_029264225.1 Nocardioides sp.
ACGGCGTCGTCGGCAAGTTCGTCGAGTTCTACGGCGACGGTCTCGCGGCGGTGCCGCTGGCCAACCGCGCCACGATCGGCAACATGAGCCCCGAGTACGGCTCCACGATCGCGGTGTTCCCCGTCGATGACGAGACCATCAAGTACCTCAAGCTCACCGGACGTAGCGAGGAGCAGCTTGCCCTGGTCGAGGCCTACGCCAAGGCACAGGGACTCTGGCACGACCCGTCGGCCGAGCCGCGTTTCTCCGAGCGGCTCGAGCTCGACCTCAGCACCGTGGTGCCCTCGATCGCCGGACCCAAGCGTCCCCAGGACCGGGTCTCGCTCAGCGATGCCAAGCAGTCCTTCCGTGGCGCCCTTACGGCCTACGTCGACAACGACGCCGAGGCCGTCGCCGGCTCCTACGACGAAGCACTCGAGGAGTCGTTCCCGGCCTCGGACGCGCCGGCGACCCACGAAAGTGCCCATGGACAGACACCCCCGCGTGACTACCTCTCGTGTGCGCCGACCGACGGAGGACGCTCGAGCAACCCGGCCGACGTGACCTTGGCCGACGGGACGACGTTCAAGCTCGACCACGGCGCCGTCACCATCGCTGCCATCACCTCGTGCACCAACACCTCCAACCCGTCGGTAATGATCGGTGCCGCCCTGTTGGCCAAGAAGGCCGTGGAGAAGGGGCTGCAGAGCAAGCCCTGGGTGAAGACGACGCTGGCACCCGGCTCGAAGGTGGTCTCCGACTACTACGAGAAGTCCGGCCTGACGCCCTACCTGGACAAGCTCGGCTTCAACCTGGTCGGCTACGGCTGCACCACCTGCATCGGCAACTCCGGGCCGCTCATCCCCGAGGTCTCCGCCGCCGTCAACGCCAACGATCTCGCGGTCGTCTCCGTATTGTCCGGCAACCGCAACTTCGAGGGCCGGATCAACCCCGACATCAAGATGAACTACCTCGCCAGCCCGCCGCTCGTGGTGGCCTACGCGCTGGCCGGGTCGATGGATGTCGACCTGTTCAACGACCCGCTGGGTCGCGACACCGACGGCAACGACGTCTACATGAAGGACATCTGGCCCACGCCCGCCGAGATCGAGGACGTCATCGCGGGAGCGATCAACTCCGAGATGTTCGACGAGTCCTACGCCGACGTCTTCGCCGGCGACGCGCAGTGGCGCTCGCTGCCCACCCCGGAGGGCAAGACCTTCGAGTGGGACCAGGAGTCCACCTACGTGCGTCGTCCTCCCTACTTCGACGGCATGCCGGCCGAGCCGCAGCCGGTCGTGGACATCGAGGGTGCCCGAGTGCTGCTCAAGCTCGGCGACTCCGTGACCACCGACCACATCAGCCCTGCCGGCGCGATCAAGAAGGACAGCCCGGCCGGTCGCTACTTGGCCGAGCACGGTGTCGAGCAGCGCGACTTCAACTCCTACGGCTCGCGTCGTGGTAACCACGAAGTCATGATTCGCGGCACCTTCGCCAACATCCGCCTGCGCAACCAGTTGGCGCCCGGCACCGAAGGTGGAGTGACCCGCGACTTCACCGCCAACGGCGAGGTCACCAGCGTCTTCGAGGCCTCCGAGAACTACATCGCCGCGGGCACGCCGCTGGTCGTGCTGGCCGGCAAGGAGTATGGCTCCGGCTCGTCGCGCGACTGGGCGGCCAAGGGCACCTCGCTGCTCGGGGTCAAGGCGGTCATCGCCGAGTCCTACGAGCGCATCCACCGGTCCAACCTGATCGGCATGGGTGTCATCCCGCTGCAGTTCCCGGAAGGCCAGACGGCCGAGAGTCTGGGTCTGAGTGGCGAGGAGGAGTTCGCCATTACGGGCATTACCGAGCTCAACGAGGGCCGCACGCCCAAGACGGTCAAGGTCAAGGCCGGCGACGTCGAGTTCGACGCCGTCGTCCGGATCGACACCCCCGGCGAGGCGAACTACTACCGCAACGGCGGGATCATGCAATACGTCCTGCGCAACCTGCTCAAGGCCTGAGTCGTTGCGCGAGTTCCTGGAGCGTGCGCAGGCGGCCGTCGGAGACGACGGCCGCCTGCGGCTCGGGGCCATGGCGTCCTGGGACGTCTTCCCTTTCGAGATCGACGGACTGCGCCCGCGGACGCTGAGCGAGTACGCCGTGCCGGAGCCCGATCGACGCAAGTCGGCCGCCGATTGCAAGACCTGCGGCGCGCTGGACCGTGACGACCTTGTGCTGCACACCGGCGAGCGATTGGCCGTGATCCGACCCGGAGGTACCAACCTTCCGTTCGTGGCCAACATCGTCTCCCGCACCCATGAGCCGCTCGACGACCTCGACGATGCCGGACATGTCGAGCTGGGTCGGCTCATCGGCCGCACCTACGGCGCCCTCAAGGCGTTGGTCGGCATCGGCAACGTGCACGTCAACAAGTGGGAGAACGGCACCGGGCACCTCTCGGTGACGCTGTTGGCACGCCCCGAGGGGGTGCTCCAGTTGCGCGGATCCAACCTGAGTGTCTGGGCCGACATGTTGCCCCCGACAGCCGCAGAGGAACTTGCCGCCCGAGCCGAGCAGGTCCGAGCGGCCCTGGCGTGATCGCGTACGTCCCGACGTGGACGGTCGTGGTGATAGGCCTGATCGTCCTGGTGGGCGCCTTCGTGCAGTCCACGGTCGGACTCGGTCTGGGCATGCTCGGCGCGCCCTTGATCGCCCTGATCCAGCCGCAACTGGTGCCGACGATGCTGCTGCTCCTCGCCGTCCCGGTCTCGACGGGTGTCCTTCTCGTGGAGCGGCACCACATCAACTGGCGAGTGGTGGCCTGGGCGCTGCCGGCGCGAATCCCGGGCACGATTTTGGGGGTGTGGCTGGTTACCGCGTTCAGTCACCGGGTGCTGGGCATAGTCGTTGCCGTGATGGTGCTCGGGGCGGTCTGGCTGACCGTCCACACCGTCGAGGTGAAGCAGACGCCGGTGGCCCACGTCGGTGCCGGCCTCGCAGCCGCTACGTCGGGCGCGGCCGTGGCGATCGGCGGCCCGCCACTGG
>JARICB010000008.1 GCA_029264225.1 Nocardioides sp.
GTCGTTGCCCGCGATCGCGTCGAGCTCGACCAGGTGTTCGGCCATGCCCTGCTCGATCGCCTCACGGAAGTCCGCGTCGGTGAGGTGGGCGTAGTCGGGGAGTTGGAAGGGCAGCGTCGACGGGCGGAGCAGCGAGTTCGTCATGGGTCCATCCAAGCAAACGACTGTGGATCCTCAGCGGCGCAGCAGCCCCTTGGCGACGTGGGTGACCTGCACCTCGTTGGAGCCGGCGTAGATCATCAGCACCTTGGCATCGCGGGCGAGCTGCTCCACGCCGTACTCGGCCATGTAGCCGTTGCCGCCGAAGAGCTGGACCGCCTCCATCGCCACCTCCGTCGCGGCCCGCGAGGAGTAGAGCTTCATTGCGGAGGCCTCCGCCATGTCCATCACGATTCCGCGACGGCGCAGCTCGAGGCCCTTGAGCACCATGTTCTCGACATTGATGCGGGCGACCTCCATCTCGGCAAGCTTGAGTTGGATCAGCTGGAAGTCGCTGATCGGCTTGCCCCACAGTTCGCGGGTCTTGGCGTAGTCGAGGCTGAGGCGCTGGCACTCCTCGATGATGCCGAGGGAGAAGGTGGCGATGCCGAACCGCTCGGCCACGAAGCCGGCTCGTGCCGACTCGCGGCCGTCGGAGCCGGGCGTGCCCTCGAGCAGCCGGTCGCGTTCGACGCGGACGTTGTCGAAGAACAGTTCGCCGGTGGGGGAGCTGTGCTGGCCCATCTTGCGGAAGGGCTTGCCCTGGGTCAGCCCGGGCATCCCGGCGTCCAGGACGAACATCATCACCGGCGCCTTGCGGCGGTCCTCGATCTCGGGAGAATCGAGCTTGGCGTAGACCACGATCGTGTCGGCGTAGGGGCCGTTGGTGATGAACGTCTTCTGGCCGGAGAGCAGCCAGCCGTCGCCGTCAGGTCGCGCCGTGGTGCGCATGCCACCGAAGGCGTCGGAACCAGCGTCGGGCTCGGTGATCGCCCAGGCGCCGATCTTGTCCAAGGTCAGCAGGTCGCGCACCCAGCGCTTGCGCTGCTCGATCGTGCCCATCGAGTTGATGGTGCCGGCGGTCAGGCCGGTCGAGACACCCAGCGAGGTGGGGATGCCGGCAGCAACCTTGACCAGCTCAATGTTGGCGAGCGTAAGCATGGCAACGTCCATCTGCTCGGGCTCGACGCCCTCGAAGGTCTTGCCGGCGGCCTCCGCCTCTGCCTTGGCGATGTCGTAGTCGAACTGTTCGCCGGCCGCCTCGCCCAGCCCGAAGGCGGCGTAGTACTTACGCATGACGCCGTACGGCGCCAGCGTGCCGTACTCGAGTTCGTCGCGCAGCGGTCGGATCTCCTTGTCGACGAACGCGCGGACGGCGTCTCGGACGGCGATGTCGTCGGCACTCCACATGCTGCTCATCAGATGCGCTCGATGATCGTGCCGGACGCCTGAGCGCCACCGGCGCACATGGAGACCAGTGCGGTCGAGGCGTCGCGACGTTCGAGCTCGTGCAGGGCGGTGGTCAGCAACCGGGTGCCGGTCGAGCCGACCGGGTGGCCCAGGGCGATGGCGCCGCCGTTGACGTTGATCTTGTCCTCGGGCACCTCGTGCACCTTGGCCCACGACATCACGACGCCCGCGAAGGCTTCGTTGACCTCGCAGATGTCGAGGTCCGAGATCGTCATGCCAGCATCCGCGAGCACCTGCGTGGTGGCCTGTACCGGACCGTCCAGGTGGTAGTAGGGGTCGGCGCCGACCAGGCAGGAGGCGACGATCCGGGCACGCGGCTTGAGCCCGAGCGAGGCAGCCAGGTCGGAGTCCATGAGCAGCAGTGCGGATGAGCCGTCGGAGATCTGTGACGAGGTGCCGGCCGTGTGGGTGCCGCCCTCCATGACGGGCTTCAGCGAAGCGAGGCCCTCCAACGTCGTGGCCCGCAGACCCTGGTCGGTGGTGACGAGTTGCGTCTGACCCGTGGGAGTGCCGTCCTCGCCGAGGATCGGCGCCTCGACGCCGAAGATCTCGCGCTCGAAGCGTCCCTCGTCGACCGCGGTCCGGGCCTTGGTCTGGGACCAGAGGCCGAACTCGTCGACCTGGGCGCGGGTGAAGCCACGGTCGTGGACGATCCGGTCGGCCCCAACGAACTGGTTGGGCAGGTCGATGCTCCACGACGGCGGGCGCGGGTCACCGGTGCCGGGCGGCACGTTGGCGCCCAGGCCGACCCGCGACATCGACTCGACGCCACATGCGACACCAGCCTTGATGGCACCGCTGATGATCATGGAGTTGATCAGGTGGGTCGCCTGCTGCGCGCTCGAGCACTGGGCATCGATCACGGTGGAGGCGACATGGTTGGGCAGCCCGGCGTGCATCCACGCGCGGCGCGCCATGTTGTTGGACTGCTCACCTGCCTGGGTGACGCAACCGCCGATGACTTGTCCGACCACGGTCGGATCGACGCCAGCGCGACGCAGCACCTCTGTCATGGAGGCGCCGAGCAGTTCGGCCGGGTGGACGCCGGCGAGCCACCCCTTGCGCTTGCCCAACGGCGTACGGACGGCTTCGACGATCACAGGGGTGCCCATGGGATAAAACTAGAACACGTTCTCTACAACTCCAAGTAGTCGCGCGAATCGCTTGGCTAACAAACCGAGAGTATGTAACCTTCACCACTAGAACGTGTTCTACGTGGACACGGCCGCAGGAGAGGGAAACCCGTGACCGCAGAGACCGTAGCCAATGTGCCGGAAAACTTCGACCCTACCGAGCCCGACATCAATCTGGCGGCGATTCCGCACAGTGAGTTCGCCGCACTGCGCGCCAACGAGCCGGTGCACTGGGTCGCCCAGAGTCCCGAGGCGGCAGCTGGCTTCATCGACGAGGGAGCCGGTGGCTACTGGGCGGTGACCAGGCACGCCGACATCCTTGCTGTCTCGAAGAACAGCAAGGACTTCTCGACCAGCCTGAACGGCGCCATCATCCGGTTCGCGCCCGACATGACCCGCGACCAGGTCGAACTTCAGAGCGTCATGATGATCAACCAGGACGACCCTGGTCACGGTCATCTGCGGCGAATCATCAGCCGCGGCTTCACCCCGCGTGCCATCGGCGGGCTCCAGGACGCGCTTGCCGGGGCCGCGACGAAGATCGCCGAAGCCGCGAAGGCCAAGGGGTCCGGCGACTTCGTCGAGGACGTCGCCTCCGAGCTGCCGCTCCAGGCGATCGCCGACCTGCTCGGCGTACCCCAGGAGGACCGGCGCAAGCTGTTCGACTGGTCGAACCAGATGTTGTCCTACGACGACCCGGAGATCGAGGGTGACCCGGAGGCTGCGTCGGTCGAGATCCTGACCTACTTCATGCCGATCGCCGAAGAGCGCAAGCTCGACCCCAAGGACGACATCGTCACCAAACTGGTCACGGCTGGTGAGGACGGCGAGGGTCTGACCTCCGACGAGTTCGCCTTCTTCGTCATCTTGTTGACCGTCGCCGGCAACGAGACGAGCCGCAACTCCATCACCCACGGGATGAAGGCGTTCTTCGACAACCCCGACCAGTGGGAGCTCTTCAAGAAGGAGCGCCCCGCAACGGCCGTCGACGAAATCATCCGCTGGGCCAGCCCCGTGACGGCCTTCCAGCGCACCGCCATCAACGACGTCAAGGTCGGCGACGTCGAGGTCAAGGCGGGCCAGCGTGTGGGCATCTTCTA
>JARICB010000072.1 GCA_029264225.1 Nocardioides sp.
ACGAACTGCGCGGCATCGAGCCGGAGCCCAAGAAGGGCAGCAAGCTGAAGAAGGTGCTCTTCCTCGGGGTGCTCGCCGGCATCGGTGGGTTCATCTTCAAGAAGCTCCGCGGTCAGGGCGCCGGCGACAACTGGCAGTCCTCCTACGTGCCGGCCCCGGCACCGAAGCCTGCCGCCACCCCGGCACCTCCGGTGACTCCCGCCGCCCCGACCTCCGGCGCAGAGGACGACGCGGCCGCCGCCGCGCCGGGCGAAGCGCTCTCGGACGCCGCAGACGGGCCCGTTGCCGACACCACGCCGGACAACCCCGCCGAGGTCGTCGACCTGGACGACAAGAAGTCCTGACACCCAGCGACTGCGGAAGCGGTCCCGACCTTCGGGTCGGGGCCGCTTCTTCGTTTCCCAGCCCCTCCATGGGTCCCGATGTAACGCGGGGTTATTGACGGGTGGATTCAACTGGTCATCGCAACACCGGGTGGGTTCAACGGCTTCGACAATAGTTGGTTCAGTGCTTCGGCTGGGGTTTTCCAGTCGAGGGTTTTACGGGGCCTGTTGTTGAGCTCGGTGGCGACGAAGTCGAGATAGCCCGGTCCGTGGACTGAAAGGTCGGTGGCCTTGGGTGCCTCTGTGTTTGTCAAGAGGCTGGGCGCGGGCTCATAGACTGCTCGGTGGCGGGCCCGGGAAGTGACTTCTCCGAAGAGTTGGTGGACGGGGTAGTACCAGCCGCGCTGGATTGCAGAGTCGCCCCCGAGTGTCCTCCTGGGCTCGCCACCAAGCGATGTTCATCAGCAATCATGGTGCGCCAGACGTGGTCTGCGAGGCGTCGCTTCAGGCAACGTCGGGCTTCGCGCGGCGTCTTTCCCTCAGCGATCTTGGACCGGTAGTAGCGGTTACCGCGACTGCCGGTCATGCGGATCTGGGTGACTGCAGCGGTGTGCAAGGCTGAGTTCAGTTGCCGATCCCCGGTCCTGGATAGGCGGTGGCGTGCATGGTCGGCGCTGGCGACCTCGATCGGCGCAGCCCCGGCGTAGTTGGCGAAGGCGCCCGAGTTCGGAAACCGGCTGGGAACTCCGGTCCTGGCGATGAGGCGTCCGGCGATGATCGGCCCAACGCCCACGATCTCGGTCAGGCTGCTGCTGGAGTTCTCGACCTGCTCGGCGATGGCTTTGCAGCTGGACTTCAGCCGGGCGTCCAGGGACCGTATCTCGGTGATGAGCTCTCGCGCGACGGCCTTGCGGGCTTGTTCGGCCTCTCCCTGGGGACGCACCTTGCCCAGCAGGTCACTCGCGGTTGCAGCCGTGAGATCGGTAGGTGCGCCGCCGGCGAGGAGGGCACGCAGAAGCGCATGAAGTTGGTTGACCGCGCGCACTCGCGCTTGGGCCAGATTGACCCGGTGCTCGTCGAGCACCGCCAGCGCATCGGTCGCGCCTTCGGCGACCATGGGGCGAAAGTCGCCTTGGGCAGCGGCCACACAGGCGGCGGCCGCTGCATCGATGCGATCGTTCTTTCGGCCGCCCCCGCGTGAGAGCTGTCGGACCCTGGCGGTGGCCGTCGAGGGAACATCGACGACCTCCTCACCGCGGGCCAGCAGCCACGAAGCCAGGTGACGGCCGAGCCCTTCAGCGTTCTCGATTGCCCAGCGACGATCTGGCCACCGCGCAGCCCAGGTCAACATCCGTCGATACTCACCCAGGGTTGCGTCGATCCGGATCGAGGCAACTTCGGAGTTGGTGCTTGGTTCCACAGCGGTCGCGGTGTGGGTGGACTTGTGCGGGTCGACGCCGATCAGCATCATCGGAGCGGTTCCTCTCATCGGTAGGTGTGGGATCCGCGGCCGACAACCCGACTTCGAGATAGCTCGGTGATCGCCCTCGTCGTCACGCCTCTGTTGAGTCAGGCCGCGAACAGATACCGACCGGGACGACACACCCAAAGTGAGCCAGCCCCGCGAGGGGCGGCAGGAAGTACTCGAGTCAGCCCGACCGGCGTCCTACGGCACGTTACGGACGGCCAGCCCGATCACGACACCGCTGACTCCATACAAGTCGGGAAGTACTGACGGAGGAGCCCGTTGGTGTTCTCATTCGAACCGCGTTGCCACGGCGAGTGGGGGTCGCAGAAGTAGATGTCGAGATCGGCCTGAGCAGCGATCGCAACATGGTTGCTCAACTCCTTACCCTGATCCCAGGTCAGGCTGCGGCGCAGCAAGTCGGGAAGGTCGGCCATCTTGGCAACGATGGCCTCCTGGACTGCGCTGGCGCCATGGTCGGCGGGTAGGTGCAGCAACATCACAAACCGCGTGGACCGCTCGACAAGCGTGCCGATCGCAGACTGATTTGCCGCACCAGTGATCAGGTCACCTTCCCAATGTCCAGGAACGGCTCGGTCTTCGACCTCGGCAGGCCGTTCGCTGATGTTGACCATGCCCGGGATCCGGCCCCGACGCTCAGCCTGCTTGCGGTGAGGTTTACGCAGGGCGCGTCCGGTACGCAGATGCTTGGCCAACTCGCGTTTGAGCCCGCCACGGCCTTGGACGTAGATCGACTGATAGATCGTCTCGTGCGACACCCGCATCTCCACTTCCTCGGGAAAGTCCTCCACCAGTCGCCGTGCGATCTGCTCGGGACTGTGATGGTGCTTCAACCGATTCTGTACCTCCCATCTCAGAGGCAGACAGGTAGCCAACTTCGCGTCCTTGGGACGCCGCGCCCTGGTGTCGGCATCTGCCTGCGCCGTCGAGGCCCGGTAGATACGGCTTCGCCCAGGGGCAGCGGGTAGCCGCCGCAGTTCCCGACTGATCGTGGACGGATTGCGGCCCACCAGCCGTGCGATCGCGCGTACGCCTTGACCGGCAGCATGCAGACAGGCGATCTCCTCCCGCTCGACGAAAGAGAGCCGCAGACCTGAGGGTTCCTCAACGATGGATGGGATCACGCCCCCAGCCTCACGAAACCAACGCTCACCAGTCTGACGCGACACGCCAACACCGGCACCCGCCGGCCCCGCAGCCAACCCCTCATCCCGAACCAGGCGCCAATACCCTCGACGCACCTCACCAGGAACTCCCGGACGACCCATCTACAACACCTCACATCGATCAGGTGTTGCACTCACCCCTTGAACCCGCCACGCTTCACAAGGCGCCTGCAGGTCGCGAACCGTCAACAACCCCGCACAAGTGCGAGCCGCACGACTAGCCTGCAACCGTGACCACACTGTTGATTGTCGGTGCGACCGGTGCCGTGGGTGCCCGCACGCTCGATGCTGCCTTGGCCGATGCACGCGTGGATCGGGTCGTTGTTCTGGCCCGGCGCACGCTCGCAGAACACCCGAAACTGGACTCGCACGTGGTCGACTTCGCGACGCTCGACGCGGTCCCACCGGTTGACGCCGTGATCTGTGCCCTGGGCACCACCCGCAAGGAGGCCGGGTCCAAGGAGGCCTTCCGCCGTATCGACCACGACATCCCGTTGCGGGTCGCCGAGCTCGCGCGGCAGTCCGGCGCGACGGCGTAC
>JARICB010000319.1 GCA_029264225.1 Nocardioides sp.
AGCCGCTGGGTGATGCCGGCCAGGTCGCCGACTCCGTCACCGTCGGAGTCGGCGAAGGAGCGGACGTAGACCTGGTAGACGACGGCATTGCGCCACCACCGCTGGTCGCTGCTCGCGGCACTCATGAGGGGGTCTCGCCGCCGAACAGGGCCGGGTCCACCGCGATCCAGATGTGCTCCGCGGCAGCCACGATCCGCTGATCGGAGTCATAGAGGGTCGACGCGGTGAAGGTCTTGCGCCCCTCCACGCCGCGGCGGGTGCCGACCACGACGTGCGGTTCGTCGATGACTGGCAGGGCGTCGATCCGGGCCGTCATTCGGCCCAGCACCATGAGTCGCTCGGTCAGGTCCCCGGCCCAGCCTCCGATGCAGTCGAGGGCAGCCCAGGTAGCGGCCAGCGAGGCGTGCCGGGTCGGGCCGGTGCCGGTAGGGGAGTCCTCGGCCAGGTCCGGGTACGGCTGCCAGGTCGCGGCCAGCAGATCGCCCCGCACGAGGCCCGGAAAGATCCTCATCCCATCGCCCTCCTCCCGGGCGGTACCGCAGACGAAGCAGGAGGGGAACGGGTGGAACCGATGACCGGCATAGGTCGCCTCTGCGGCCCGTGCCTGGTCGAAGGAGACCGGGTCGACCTCGCTCAGCAGGACGTCAGAGGGCTTCGCGGTCGCCACCACGGCACCCTCGAACGACGCGGTCGCCGTACCGTCGTCCTGGCTGAGAAGCAAGGGCGTGTCCAGCGGCGGCGGCTGGCGCAGCGACACCTGGACCGCCGGCCACCCGCCGTGGTGCGTGTCGGGGCTGGTGGCGTCGAGCGTGCCGGCCAGGAGGCCCGCGGTCCAGCCGCCGTTGCCAGAGCCGGACGGTCCACAGAAACGGGGCGGCACGATGATCTCGCTCACGCCTGGACACTCTGCCATCTCGATCCAGGCCCGGCCAGCACACTGCCGTCGGGCCTTGTTGGCCGTCATGGGACACAATGAGGGCGTGAGCGACCTCATCGACACCACCGAGATGTATCTGCGCACGATCTATGAACTCGTAGAAGAGGACATCGTGCCCCTGCGAGCTCGGATCGCCGAGCGCCTGCACCAGAGTGGACCTACGGTCTCGCAGACCGTTGCCCGGATGGAGCGAGACGGTCTGGTCACGGTCGAGGGCGACCGGCACCTGCAGCTGACCGACGAGGGACTCCGGCTCGCGACTCGGGTGATGCGCAAGCACCGGCTGGCCGAACGGCTGTTGGTCGACGTCATCGGGCTCCCGTGGGAACTCGTGCACGCGGAGGCCTGTCGGTGGGAGCACGTGATGTCGGAAACGGTGGAGCGGCGACTGATCGAGCTGCTCGACCACCCGACCGAGTCGCCCTACGGCAATCCGATCCCCGGCCTGGAAGAACTGGGCGAGGAGCACCTCGTGGAGCACTTCATGGAAGGTGTCGAACCGCTCTCCGCAGTCGCCGGTCCCCATGAGGCTCGGGTGCTGGTGCGGCGCATCTCCGAGGAGATGCAGAAGGACGAGGTGCTGATGAGCACGCTGCGTCGTGTCGGTGCGCTGCCCGACAAGACGGTGACCATCGCCACCACTGCCGAAGGCATCCTGGTCGGCTCCGGGGGCGAGACCGCCGAAGTCTTCGCCGAAGCGGCCGAGCACATCTTCGTCCGAAGGCTGTAGGCCACTCAGCGCTCCGCGAGCGAGGCCAGGAAGTCGCTGCACCCTTCGTTGAGCGTGTAGGTCGCCACGTCGTCGCCGCGGGTCGCGCCGCGGTTGACGATCACGACCGGGGTGCCTGCCCTGGCTGCTCGTTTGACGAACCGCAGCCCGCTCATGACGGTCAGTGACGAACCGACCACCAGCAAGACGCCGGCGTCCTCGAGGGCGTCCACCGCCTCGTAGCAGCGGGCGACCCGATCGGGCGGCACGTTCTCCCCGAAGAACACCACATCCGGCTTGAGGGGGCCGCCGCACTCATGGCAGCCGGCGACCACGAAGTCGCTGGTCGCATCGAGGTCGACGTCGCCGTCGGGGCGCAGGGCTGCCTGCCCGTGTCGTGCCATCCAGTCGACATTGAGTGCGTCGAGGCGCTTTTGGAGGGCCGTTCGCGGCGACGTACGTCGACAGGTCAGGCACACGACGTCGGCGACCCGGCCGTGCAGCGCAACCATCCGTTGCGAGCCGGCGGCCTCGTGCAGCCCGTCGACGTTCTGGGTGATCAGCAGAGTGGGGTCGAGTCGGGCGGCGGCGTAGTGCCCGACGTTGGGTGCCGCAGTTCCCATCCGGGCCCATCCGAGGTGGCTGCGGGCCCAGTAGCGCTGCTGGGCGAGGGGGCCGGAGACGAAGTCCTGCCACGTCATCGGCGTGCGAACCGGGGCACCCGGGCCCCGGTAGTCGGGGATGCCGGAGTCGGTGGACAGCCCTGCTCCGGTGAGCAGCACGAGTGGTCGCCCGGTGAGGAAGTCGAGCACCTCGGCCATCTGGGCGACCTGACCCGGGCTCACGTGCCGTAGCGCAGTTCGGCGCGCGCGCGTGCCTTGGTTGCCTCGATGTCACGATTTTTGGGCGGCGCGGTCGTCACCAGGTCGTCGAGCAGGTGCTGGGTCAGGTGGGCGATCTCGCGCACCGCCCGGTTGAACACCTCCTCGTTGGCCTGTGAAGGCTTGGTGGTGCCAGCGACCTTGCGGACGTACTGCAGCGCGGCGGCGCTCACTTCGTCGTGGGTCGCGGGTGGTTCGAAGTTGTTGAGCGGGCGGATGTTGCGGCACATGTCTGGAAGATTACGCCGCGTCAGACTGGCGTCACACTGCGAAGAAGGAGACTTCGTCGCCGGTGACGAGCACGACCCGACCATCAGTGACCGGCACCAGACGGACCTGGTCGATCTCCTCGCCGTACTCGACCTCAACCATCCGGTTCGACATGGCCCCACCCTTGAGCGAGAGCACCGAGACCCACCCGGTGCGACCGGGCCAGCCCTTCGAAACGACGGTCAGTGCCGTGCGCGCCTCGGGCAGCCAGGTGAACTGGCGTGGATCGAGGCCGGCGCCGGCCCGGGAGAACTTGGGATAGGCAATCACGTCGA
>JARICB010000111.1 GCA_029264225.1 Nocardioides sp.
GAGCTCGACGTGATCGACCTCGACCCGGTGGAGCCCGAGCATGAACAGAATCTGCGTTGGTTCGCCGGCGCCCTGGCCCATGCCCGCCCCGACCCGGTCGGGCACGCGGTGGCACGGCTGGCCGCACGTGGGCGGTTGAGCAACATCGAGATCAGCGCAGAGGGCATAGCCGGTTCCGTCGACAGGCACCCGGTGCGGTTGGGACGCCCGGACTGGATCGGTGTCGAGGACCCCGGCGGTCTCGGTCAACGGGTCGCGGTCGAGGTCGATCAACGGCTGCTCGGACGAATCACGGTCGCGGCCAGCGTGCGTGACGACGCTGCGGACGCCGTACACCGCCTCGCAGGCCTCGGCATCGAGAGCTTCCTGGTCACCGATGAACCCGGCCCCGACACGGACCGTCTCGCCGACTCTGCCGGCATCGCCTCACGGTGGAGTGCGACCGCACCGGGGAAGCGGCGCCGCCTGGTGGCCGAGCTGCAGGAGCGGGGCCGCGTGACCGCCATGGTCGGTCCCAGCGCGCCCCAACCCGAGGCGCACGCTCAGTCAGACCTCGCTGTTGGCGACGGCCCGGATGCCGACCTCACCATGCGCAACCTCGACGTCACGCTGGTCGCGGACACGTTCGCGCTGCTCCGCTCGCTACGCCGAGTCCTGGCGGTCAACCGGGTGATCGTCCTGGTCACCGTGTTGCTGGCCCTGCCGCTGACCCTGCCGCTGACCCTGCTCGCGACCCTGCCCTGGTCAGTCCCGGCTGGTGTCGTTGCTGGCGGGGTGGTGATGATCGTCGTGGCCACGACTGCCACCACTTCACCTGTCAGGCGGGCAACCACGCCCGACGCACAATGAGACAGTGACCGACTACCTGCTTTCCGCCCGGGCCACAGTGATGCGCGACCTCGAAGCCACGGGGGTCGCTTCGGCCGACGTCGTCTCCCTGTTGGAGGACGCCGTCTCCGAGCGACGATGGTGGGCCGAGCAGTGGCCCGAGGGCGCCGTCTACGTCGGCGGTCTGGTGGCCCAAGATGTGCAGGACGGGCTGTTGGAGAAGGTTGGCCGCTGGCCGCTGTGCATCGCCTGCGAGGACGACAACGTGCATCCGCTCTACATCCACCCCGAACTCGGTGGTCCCGACCCGCAGTGGGTGTGCGAGCACTCGGGGACCGTCATCGCGCCCCTCGGCGGACTGTCGGGCTGAGTCGCTCCGGGCTCAGGCGGTCGGAGTCGGCTCAGCCGACTCGAACGCGTCGCGGTACTCCTCCGGGATGAGAGACAGCCATTCCTCGGGGATCATCTCGGCCAACTCCTGAGGGATGATTCCCTCCAGACTGGACGGCAACTCCGAGGGCAACATCTCCCGGAGCTCCGAGGGCAGGTCCTCCGGGCTCAGCGACTTCAGCTCGTCCGGAACAGCCTCGGGCAACAGCGCGACCAAGCCCTTGAGGATGTCGGTTCCGCAGGCCGAGACGACGTAGGTGATCAGCGCATTGATCGACTCCCGATCCGCTGGTGTCAGCGCGCGATAGGTTTCCGCGATCGCCTTGGGGTCCTGCAGCTTCCCGGAGTTGTCGATGATCACCTGGACTCCGCCCTTGGCCTCCGCCGACATCTCGGCGGGGACGCCTTCAGCCATCAACTCCGTGAGCGGGTCCGCAGTCTTCTCGCCCTTCGGGTGAGAGGCGAAAACCGCGACGATGTTGTCGCAGAACTGCTGCTCACTGATCGCCGTGGTCCCGCGAGGGGACGGCGCCGCAGGACTTGAGACGCTCGGGCTCGGCTCGGTTCCGGCCGATGCGTTCTGCGGACTGGAGTCATTGCAGCCCGCGACCAGGACCGTCAGGAGCAGCGGAGCAACCGCGAGTGTTCTGCGCATGATCAGAAGTCTAGGTCGGGCACCCCAACCCCAAGGCTGGTTCGGCACAGCTCACGGCGGGCAGGTGGCCCTCACTTCGGCCAGTGCCGCTTCCGGGGTTGCCCATGGTCGTGATTGAACTGATTTCTCGACCATGCGCAACCCCGGAATGCCGAACGGCCCCGGATTTCTCCGGGGCCGTTCAGTTGGTGCACTCCTCAGACACTCCCGCTCGTACCTCGCGGGGCGCCCTCGTCGCTTCGGATCAGAAGTCCATTCCGCCCATGCCGCCCATGCCGCCGGTCGGGTCGCCCATCGGGGCGGCCTTCTCCGGCTTGTCGGCAATGACAGCTTCGGTGGTCAGGAACAGGGCCGCGATGGAGGCCGCGTTCTGCAGAGCAGAGCGGGTCACCTTGGCCGGGTCGATGATGCCAGCGGCGATCATGTCGACGTACTCGCCGGTCGCAGCGTTGAGACCGAAACCGGACTCCAGGTTGCGGACCTTCTCTGCCACGACGCCACCTTCGAGGCCGGCGTTGATGGCGATCTGCTTGAGCGGAGCCTCGGTTGCGACGCGAACGATGTTCGCACCGGTGGCCTCGTCACCCTCGAGCTCGAGCTTCTCGAACACCGAAGCGGCAGCCTGAACCAGCGCCACGCCACCTCCGGCGACGATGCCCTCTTCGACGGCAGCCTTCGCGTTGCGAACGGCGTCCTCGATGCGGTGCTTG
>JARICB010000325.1 GCA_029264225.1 Nocardioides sp.
CGGCCAATGACGGGCGCGACCGGAGACCGGACCCCGAGCGGCCGGAGTGAGTCGATGATGTGGTTGTTCGCGGTCCTGGTCGTGCTGGCGATGGCCGGAGTCGCAGTCGTGGCCTCGGGTCGCACCGGTGCGCTGCCGCAGGAGTACGACGACCGCCCCGACGTGCGCGTCCCGAGCGGTCCGTTGACCGGCAGCGACCTGCGCAGGGTGCGGTTCTCGCTCGGCCTGCGTGGCTACCGGATGAGCGAGGTCGACACGTTGCTGGCCACGCTCGCCGACCAACTCGAGGCCGAGAGCGACCCGGTGCCCGATCCCCAGGACCCGCCGGCCGAGCGGCCCCAGGCGACGTCGGCCCCGGCGCCTGAGGCAGACTCGTAGAAATGTCACTCGCAGTCTTGGTCTACCTACTCACCCCGCTCGCCGCGGTGGTCGTTGTGCTGACCCGACTTCGACTCAGGGGCGACGGCGAGGCAGCCGGTCGCCTCCAGGTCGGTCATCGGCTACTGCTGGTACACACGCTCGGGGGATCGATCGCTTGCCTGACGTGGGTGCTCTTCCTGGCTTTCTCACCCGAGAGCCTCCTGGGGAGCGCCGCCGTCGGCATCGTCGCCCTCGGACTGTGGTGGATCACCACAGTCGCGGGGTTGCTGCTCCTGGCGCGCTGGATGCCGGCTCGAGGTCGGCACGCAGGTGCGGCTGCCGCCGACGGCTGGAGCGATGGCCCCTGGCTGTCCATGCTGGCGCACCTGGGCCTGCTCGGCGGCACGGCCGTCTTCACCTACGCCTACCTTACCGCCGCTGTCTGAGGCCATCGCTGCGTCTGGTCAGCGACCGTGGAAGACCGGCTTCTCCTTGGCCACGAACGCGTTGACGGCTGCCAAGTGGTCCTCGGTAGCGCCGGTCAGGCCCATCTTCTCGGCCTCGAAGGCGAGAGAGTCGGCGAACGAGTTGCCCGCAGAGTTGGCCACGGCCGCACGGATGGCGCCGAACGCCACGGTCGGGCCCGCGGCCAGTCGCCGGGCGAGGTCGCCGACGGTCTGCTGGAAGTCGGCGGCCGCCACTACCTGGCTGGCCAGACCGAGCTCCAGCGCCTCGGTCGCATCGATGGTGCGCGGGAAGTAGAGCAGTTCCATGGCCTTGGCCCGACCGACCAGGCGAGGCAACGTCCAACTGGCTCCGGTGTCACAGGAGAGCGCTACGCCCGCGAACGAGGTGTTGTAGCCAGCGGTGTCGAGCAGGATCCGGAAGTCGGCCGCGAAGGCCAGGCTCGCACCCGCACCGGCGGCCACCCCGTTGACTGCAGCGATGACCGGCTTGGCCATCGTGGCGAGAGCCAGCACCGTCGGGTTGTAGTGGCGCTCAACGGTGTCGGAGAGCGGGACGGTGGTGTCACCGTTGAGGCCGGCGAGGTGTTCCTTGAGGTCCTGGCCGACACAGAAGGCCCGCCCGCTGCCGGTCAGCACTACGCAGCGCACAGCGGGATCCGCGCCTACCTGGAGTACGTAGTCGCGCAGCAGTTCCTTGGTAGCGACGTTGAGACCGTTCATCGCCTCGGGTCGGTTCAAGGTGATCGTGGCGATACCGTCGACGATCTGGAGCAGCACGGGCGCCGACTCGCTGGTGGGGCCGGTGGCGGGGGTGCTGGTGGGCTCGGTGGAGGTCATAGGAGAAGTCTGCCCGACACTGCGATCACGGTGATCGAACGCCCTGTGGTGCCTATCACGCGGAGATAGGGGATAATGGAGTCGTACGACGCCGTCGAGGGGGTCCCGGCCACCTCGATTTCGCATGTGGAGCCACGGCAAGTGTGGCCACTCCCGCAGAGTCAGGAAGAGGTGCGCCCATGGCCGCCATGAAGCCCAGAACGGGTGACGGACCCCTTGAGGTGACCAAGGAGGGTCGCGGCATCGTCATGCGTGTGCCGCTCGAGGGCGGAGGTCGCCTTGTGGTCGAACTCAACGCCGAAGAGGCCGGTGCCCTTGGGGACGCGCTCAAGGTGGTCGTCGGCTGATCGTGGCCGCCGCGACGAACCTCCCAGCCCAGGTCTCCCCACCCCAGTTCGCCCTGAGTGCGGCGTTGCCGCACGAGATCAGTGGCGTCGAGGTGTGGGTGCTTCCAGTGCTCCCCGCAGCCGTCGGTGACCCCGACGCGGGTGTGCTCCTGGGACCCGGGGCCACGGAGACAGCCGAACTGTTGGGTGTCGACCTGCTCGATATCTTGGCGACCCAGCGTGCAACCGGCTGCACCGGTGAGGTGATCACGGTGCCGGTGACCGGCGACGGCGTGGACCTGCTGCTGCTGGTCGGCGTCGGTGAGCAGTCGGTGACCGACTTCCGGCGCGCCGGTGCCACGGTGGCTCGCGCCACCAAGGACCGCTCAAGTGTGGCGACCTCGATCACCGCCATCGCACCCGACGGCGCCCTCGAGGCGTTCGTCGTCGGCGCGATGCTCGGTTCGGTCGGGTTCCACTGGCGTTCGGAGGGGCCCAAGGAGCAACCGGTCGCCCGGATCGTGCTGTCGGGTGTCACTCACGAGAGCGCCGACGACGAGATCGCCCGGGGAATCGCCCTGGGCGGTGCCGGCTGGCGCTCACGGATGTTGGCGACAGTGCCCTCCAACCTCAAGAATCCACCGTGGCTGGCCGGCCAGGCGGAGGAGTTCGCCGAGGCTGCCGGACTCGCTGTGACGATCTGGGATGAGCAGCGCCTGGCCGACGACGGCTTCGGCGGCCTGCTGGCTGTCGGTGGGGCTGCGGCCACACCGCCGCGGCTGATCCGGCTCGACTATGCGCCCCCCGGCGCGACGAAGAAGACACCTACCGTGGTGCTCGTCGGCAAGGGCATCACCTTCGACTCGGGCGGCCTCGACCTCAAACCGCCCGCGGGCATGCTCTCGATGAAGCGCGACATGTCCGGGGGTGCGGCGGTGCTCGCCACGATGGCCGCGCTGGCCGACGTCAACTGCCCGGTCCGGGTGATCGGACTGGTGCCGGCCGCCGAGAACGCGATCAGTGGCTCGGCCATGCGCCCCGGTGACGTGATCTGCCACTACGGCGGTCGCACCAGCGAGGTCAACAACACCGACGCCGAAGGTCGGCTCGTGCTGGCCGACGCCATGGCCTATGCAGTGCACGAGTTGAAGCCCGACGTGCTCGTTGACGTCGCCACCCTGACCGGTGCCATGAAGGTGGCCCTCGGCCACAGTATCGGCGGCTACTTCGCCAACAACGACGCGCTCGCCGGACTACTGGCCGACGCTGCGGCCACCTCGGGCGAGCCCCTGTGGCGGATGCCGCTCGTGAAGGACTACGAAAGTCGGGTCAACTCCCAAGTGGCTGACGGTGACAACGCCGCTGGGGGAGCCGGTGCCATTACGGCCGCGCTCTTCCTTCAGCACTTCACCGGCGACGTGCCCTGGGCGCACATCGACTTCGCCTCCAGCGCCGAAGCACCCGCCGAGCATTACGAGTGGACCAAGGGTCCGACCGGCTTCGGGCCCCGACTGCTGCTCACCTGGCTCGGCTCGCCGCATCCCTTGGAAGGGATCACCCCATGAGGGGACTTACCGTTCGTTGGTCGCTGACCGATGCGCCGCAGGGGATCGAGGCCGAACTGGCGGCCTACGTCGCAGACACCTCCCATGCGCGTTTCACGGGCATGGCCGGACTCAACTACAAGACCTGGCGCCTGGTGCCGGGCGCGTGGTTCGAGGGCTGCTACGTCTTCGCCTCCGACGAGGCGCGGGCACAGTTCCAGGAGAACTTCACCCACGGAGCAGCCGACGCACCTGGCTCCCAGCTCATCGGCAGCGCACCGATCCTGATCGAAGCGTGCGACATCGTGGCCGTTGCCGAAGGCTGGGACGGCTTCAGCGCCACGCCGCGCGCCTGATTCAGGCTTCGGGCGTCCAGACCTTCTTGGCCACCAGGAGTCCGTCGCCGACCGGCAACAGGACGGGGACCAGGGCCTCGTTGTCGGCGATGGTGCGACCCAGGTCGCGAATCGCGACCGTCTCCTCGTCGCGCTGCGCAGGATCGGCGACCCGGTCGTGCCACAACGCGTTGTCGAAGGCCACCACGCCGCCGGGACGCAGGAGCCGCAGCGCCTCAGCCAGGTAGGCGCCGTATTCGCGCTTGTCGCCGTCGCAGAAGACGAGGTCGTAGTGACCATCGGTCAGACGGGGGAGTACGTCCAGTCCGGCCCCGGCGATGGTGCGCGCGCGGTTGGCCGGGATATCGGCGTCGTTGAAGGTCTCCTTGGCGAGGCGCTGGTGCTCCGCCTCGATGTCCACCGTCGTCAGGACCCCGTCCGAGCGCATACCGCGCAACAGCCAGAGCCCGGAGACGCCGGTTCCGGTGCCGATCTCGACGACTGCGCGGGCATCCAGCACGGAGGCCAGGAAGCGCAGCGCAGCGCCGCCACCGGAGCCGATCGGCGTCACGCCCACCTCTTCGGCGCGGGCGCGAGCAGCAGCCAGGATGTCGTCCTCGGCCACGAACTCCTCGGCGTAGGTCCAACTCGCGGGCTTGATCGGGGTGGTGATGAGGGGCCTCCTGGGACGAATGCGCGGATGCGCGTGGCGCTGCCGCGACTCTAACGCGTTCGCACCCCCGAGCGGGAACACGACACCTGTGCGACTCGTTGTGCCTCGTGAGCAGCATTCCCAGCAGACCTGTGGCCGGTTCACAGGGTTCTCTCAGCCCAGATCTCTACCGTGAGGAAGGACGAAGACACTGTTCGGACAGAAGTTCACACCTCAGGGGAGTTCCATGGACGCGATGCCGGCCACCGCAGGAGTTCCGACCTGGGACGAGATCGTCGAGAACCACTCCGACCAGGTCTTCCGTCTCGCCTACCGGCTGACCGGCAACCGGCACGACGCGGAGGATCTCACCCAGGAAGTCTTCGTCCGCGTGTTCCGATCTCTCGATACCTACACTCCCGGCACGTTCGGGGGGTGGCTGCACCGGATCACGACCAACCTGTTCCTCGACGGCGCCCGGCGCAAGCAGCGGATCCGCTTCGACGCCCTCTCCGATGAACGGGCTGCCCGCCTGGAGAGCGCCGAGATCGCGCCCGACCGGGCCTACGCCGACCAGCACTTCGACGACGACATCGAATGTGCGCTCGCCACCTTGCCCCCCGACTTCCGCGCGGCCGTCGTGTTGTGCGACGTCGAGGGACTGACCTACGAGGAGATCGCCGAGATCCTCGACGCGAAACTCGGCACCGTGCGCTCGCGGATCCACCGAGGTCGCGCCATGCTGCGCCGCGCACTGGCGCACCGGGCCCCGACCCAGGGGCGGGAGCGCTACGCCGGCCCCGTCTCGGTGGTCGACGACGCGAGTACGGTCACGTCATGATGCACCTCGGGTCTCGCGCCAGCGCCCTGCTCGACGGCCGTCTGCCTGTCGTCGAGGAAGAGCGGGCCTGGCAGCACGTCCACGAGTGCCACCCCTGTCGAGATCGTGTCGAAAGGGAGGGCTGGGTCAAGACTGCGTTGGCGGGGCTCTCCTTTGACGATCGTGGGGTCCCTGAGGGGCTCAAGAACTCGCTGCTGGCCGCATCCATGTCGTCGGCCGAGGGCACGTCGGCACTGACCCCGCCCCCGTTGCCGGTCGCCTCCACCTCGGCGCGCTCTCGCCACCGCTCGCTGGCCGTCGTCGGTGGCAGTGCTGCCGGTGCCGCCGTGGTCGGCGTGGTCGGCGTACTGGCCCTGGGCGGTACCGGCACTCCGCAACTCGAACGGCGCGCGCCGATCTCAGACCTGTCGCGATCGACGCAGACCTCGGCCCCCTCCGGTGTCGAGCGCACCGACAACCGGGCCCAGCGTCAGGCTGGAAGGCGTCAGCGCAACCGTGCCAACGACCTCGAGCAGCTACTCCCGAGCAGTCTTGCCTCCCACGTAGTGGTGGTCCAGGACCTGCGCCGGGTGACAATGACTCCGTGAGTAACCACGAGGACGCCCCGACGCCTGCCCCGCAGTCCGACGGTGAGCCCACCCAGCCGATCTCCGGGTGGACCTCACCGTCCGCACCGCACCAGTCGCAGCAGGCCCTGCCCGGCACGCCCGGCATGCCCGGACCGCCGACCGACGCGACGTCGGGGCAGGCACCGGAGGACGCGTGGTTCGCGGCTCCGACCATGTCGATGCCGGTGCACCACGTCGATCAGCCCCGTACTCGCCCCTCCGGGTGGACGTGGCCCGCGGTAGGCGCGCTGGCTCTGGTGCTGGGACTCCTCGGTGGTTTCCTCGGTGCCCTGAGCTACGACCGGATCGGGAACGATTCCTCGACGTACGATGGCGGGCTCGATGCGGTCCAGACCCAGGACGCGGCTCCGCTCGCTGCCGACAACGGCTCGGTGGCTGCCGTGGCGGAGGCGTTGCTCCCGCGCACGGGGCAGATTCTCGCTGCCGGCGAGGGGGAGGCGTCCGGCGCCACCGGCTCCGGCTTCGTGCTGGACCGGCAAGGACACGTAGTGACCAACAACCACGTCGTGGCCTCGGCCGCCGAGGACGACGGGCCGATCAGGGTCGTCGACAGCAAGGGCACCCACCGCCAGGCCACCGTGGTGGGCCGCAGCCCGGTCTACGACCTGGCGATCTTGAAGATCGAGGACACCGACACGCTCGAACCGGCAGCGCTCGGCTCCTCCCGGGCGCTGCGTGTCGGCGACCCGGTCGTCGCGTTCGGCTCACCACTCGGGCTGAGCCAGACGGTCACCTCTGGCATCGTCAGCGCGCTCGGTCGCCCCGTGACGACCGGCGACGCGAACAACACCTCGTCCTACATCAACGCCGTCCAGACCGACGCGGCGATCAACCCCGGCAACTCGGGTGGTCCGCTCGTCAACCTCGCCGGGGAGGTCGTAGGCGTCAACTCGGCGATCGCCACGACCGGTGGCGGCGGCCTGACTGGCGAACGCTCGGGCAACATCGGGGTTGGTTTCGCGATCCCGATCGAGCAGGTCAAGACGACGGCCGACCAGATCTTGCGAACCGGTGAGGCGAGGTATCCCGTCATCGGCGCCCAGGTGCGCACCGGCGGTACCGACTCCAGCGGCGCTTTCATTACCGAGGTCAACGAGGGCACTCCGGCCGAGGCTGCGGGCCTGCTCGAGAACGACGTAGTGACCGAGGTGGACGGCAAACCGGTCACTGACGGCATCGCCCTGATCGTGGCGATCCGCACGCACCAGCCCGGTGAGACCATCGAGTTCACGATCCAACGTGATGGCACCGATCGGTCAGTCAAGATCACCCTCGACGGCGAGGTCGGCTGAACCTTCGGACGCAGGCGAGGCTCAGGCCTCGTCGCGGCCGGCGTCGCTTTCGACGAACGGATGGGCGGAGACGAAGGTCTTGGTCTCCGCATACATCCGCTCGATGAAGGTCTCCAGTTGGGAGGCCTCGACCCGCCACTGGCCGCGGCCACCGATCTTGATGGCGGGCAGGTCCCCTCGCCGCACGAGTGCATAGACCTGCGCGCTCGAGGTGTTGAGCACCTCCGCCACATCGGCCAACGTAAGAAAGCGCGGGGTGGTGGCCATGGCGAACATGGTGCCACTCCTCAGTGCGTCTGTGGTACGTCGCCCTGCGCCCTGTGGAGGGCTGGGCGCGAATGGGGTACTTGTGCACAACTACTCGTGCCGCACGAAAAGTGGGGCCATGATGGCGTGGTGTCTCGGACCCCAAGCACCGACGTGCCTTCCGCCACCCGCGCGCAGCCACCCGGGTGGCGAGATCCGCGATTGTGGGTCGGGGTCGCCATTGTGGCGGTCTCGATCGTTGCCGGTGCACGCATCCTGGGCACGGCTGATGATTCCGTCACGCTCTGGGCAGCCGCCCATGACCTGGCACCCGGGGTCCGGGTCGACTCCGACGACCTGGTCGCCATCTCGATCCGGTTCTCCGATGACAGCGAGCTGCGACGCTATCTCCGGGCCTCCGATGCGTTGCCCGACGACCGGCTCCTTACTCGTGGGCTGGGCGCCGGTGAACTGTTGCCGCAGGCGGCCCTCGGCGCGAGTGATGACGCGCAGATGGTGATCGTTTCGCTGGCCTTTGCGCCCGAACTGATCCCGACCAACATCGGCACGGGCTCGGTCATCGAACTACTCGTCATTCCCGATGATGGCGCGGACGAGAATCCCAACGGACGGGCAGCGACAGCACCCCTCGACACGGTCCTTTCCGACGTCGTCGTTATCGATGCGCCGTCGGGCACCGACTCGCTCGGCACCGTCAGTCGGGGACGCCAACTGGTGCTGGGGATACCGGAGTCCCGAGCGGGAGCCCTTGCCGAGATCTTGGCCGCCAGTGAGGACCAGCGCGTCCGCGTACTGGTCCGCGGTTGAGCGATGCCGATGATCTCGGTACTGCTGATGGCCTCCGGTGCCGGCTGGGAGTCGGGTGCCCTGGCCCGGCTCGCGGGCGTGAGCGGGCTCGTCGTGCTGAAACGGTGCGTCGACGTCGACGACCTGCTCGCCACGGCCACGAGTGGTCAGGCCGATGTCGCAGTGGTCGGGTTGGAGGCTCCTGGCCTGGACCCGGCGGCGATCGGCCACCTGCGTCGCTACGCCGTACGACCGGTCGGTGTCGCACCCGGTGACCTCGACCTGGAGGCCCTCGCGCGCGCAGAACGGCTGGGCATCACTGCGCTCGTCGCCATTGATGACCTCGACGCGTTGCCCGAGCTGGTGGCCACCGTGGAGGACATGGCCGACACCCGGGTACGTTCC
>JARICB010000133.1 GCA_029264225.1 Nocardioides sp.
CCGGAGGTCCCAGCGCAAGCAGCTGCTCCGACCGCGAAGCCCGCCGAGACCACCCCGACAACGTCCGACGTACCGGCTGCCCCGGCAACCCCATCGTCGGACGTCCCAGCGGAGTCCGCCGAGAAGCCGACCGGCACCCCGGCGAGCACGGCAAGCACGACGGCCAGCCCGGCCAGCCCGGCCACCTCGATTCCGGAGGGTGGTTCGTTGTTCGACCTGACGGCCCCGACTCCGGTAACTGCCGAGAAGCCGGCTGCGACCGAGCCCGACAAGGCCGCTGAGCCTGCTGACGCCGTCACCGAAGGTCTTTCGGCCGGTGCTGCTCTCAGCCAGGCAGCCACTTTCGCGCCCGAGACACCGGACGCCGTTGAGACGGAAGAGGCCGAGGCGCCCGAGCCACCCGAGAAGCCGGCCGTGAGCGGCGACGTACACACGCCGAAGACCGACGTCGACATCACTGAGGCCGGCTCGCTCTTCGACCTCTAAGGCCCACCCGTGCGGCCCTGACTACTCAGTTTGATGGGTGGTCGGGGCCGTTCGTCATTCACCACGCTGACCTCGATCTGCGACGCCCTGGACGTCACTCCCGCCGAACTGTTCGTCCTCGACCCGCTTCCCATTCGTGACGCGACCTGATCGTGCCGGGCGCTCGAAAAGGACAAATGGAAGGCTCGGGCCATGGCCAACAGACCCAGCGGATTCACCTACGAGCTGGTCGGTAACGACGTGGTGATCAGGCACCAGGGCCGGCGAGCGACAACGCTGCGAGGGATCAGTGCTGAGCGGTTCATGTCAGAGGTGGACGACGGGGATCCCCAAGAGCTCATGGCGCGCGTCACTGGCAACTACAAGCACGGCAACGAGCGCACGGCAAAGAATCACCCGCGCAACCTGGGCCGGCGATCGCCACCGGGTTAAGACCCCACCGCCCTGTCGTCGCCACTCGAGGCACTCGGCCGCACGAGGGTCAGCCGTCGGCGTTGCCATGCCGCTCGTGGCAGGAAGGACACCGTCGACATCAGGTGGGCACCACCATCGGCGTACCGGCCACTGGATCGGGCACCACAACGCAGTCCATGCCGAACACGTTCTTGACGAGGTCGACGGTTACTACCTCTGAAGGCCTCCCCTGCGCGACGATCCTGCCTTCGCGCATTGCCACCACGTGATCGGCGAACCGGCAA
The DNA here is from genome assembly GCA_029264225.1 of Nocardioides sp. GTDB lineage: Bacteria > Actinomycetota > Actinomycetes > Propionibacteriales > Nocardioidaceae > Nocardioides. The sequence continues at coordinate 1,185 of JARICB010000133.1, forward strand.
GCCTGATTGAGGTCGTGGAGGACGGCGACGACGGTGCGGCCGTTGTCCACCAGGCGACGAAGCAGGCGCAGCAAGTCGTACTGGTGGGCGATGTCGAGGTACGTCGTGGGTTCGTCGAGCAGCAGGTAGGGCGTTTCCTGAGCAAGCACCATCGCGATCCAGACCCGCTGCCGCTGCCCGCCGGAGAGCTCAGCAACCTGTCGGTCGGCCAACATGGTCACCTCCGCGTCGTCCATCGCGCGGGCAACGGCCTCGTTGTCAGCCGGGCGCCAGGCACCCAGCATCGACTGGTGCGCGTAGCGCCCACGCCGCACCAGATCCTCGACCCGGATCCCCTCAGGGCTCACGGTGGACTGGGGCAGGAAGCCGATCTCTCGGGCCAGGCTCTTGCTCTTCCAATGGTCGATCGAAGTGCCGTCGAGCTCGATGACCCCGGAGCGGGCTGGGAGCAACCGCACCAGCGCGCGCAGCAACGTCGACTTGCCACACGCGTTGGGTCCCACCACCGCGCAGAAGGAGCCGTCGGGCACGAGCAGGTCGAGCCCCGAGACGACCTCGTTGTCACCGTAACCGAGAGCAAGAGCTCGGGCTTCCAGCCGTGTCATGCGCGGCTCCCTTTCGTCAGCAACCACAACAGATAGACCCCGCCCACGCCCGTGGTCACCACGCCGACGGGGAGCGCCCGCGGGGCCAGGATGCACTGAGCCAGCAGGTCGGAGCAGGTCAGTAGAAGTGCTCCGGTGACGGCGGCGGGCAGCAGCGGAACGCCGGCCGCTCGGGCCAGGCGGCGTCCGATCTGGGGCGCGGAGAGCGCGATGAACACGATCGGGCCAGCCATCGCCGTGACCGTCGAGGAGAGCGCGACGCCGATGAGCACCAGGAGGACACGCAGACGGCCGACGTTGACGCCCGATGCCACGGCGATGTCATCGCTCAAGGCCATCTGGTGCATGGGTCGCGCCAGCAGGGACAGGAGCACTACGAGGACGAGAATGACCAGGATCGGGGTGCCGATGTCTGCCCAGTCGAGCCCATTGAGCGAACCCGCCTGCCACACGCTGGCCGCGATCGCGAGGTCGAGCTCCGCTCGCAGGATGATCCACGAGTTCACCGCGGTCAGGATGGCCTGCACGGCAATACCGATCACGATCAGGCGAAGGCCGGAGAACCCCCTGCCCGACGAGAGCAGGAACACCACTAGTGCCGCGACCAGGCCACCCATGATGGCCGCAGTCGTGATCGTCAGCGCGTGACCGGTGGCCAGGGTCATGGCCAGGAGTACGCCGGTGTAGGCGCCGGAGTCGATCCCGATGACGTCGGGAGCACCGAGCGGGTTGCGGGTCAGGTTCTGGAAGATCGCCCCAGCCAGTCCGAGAGCCGCTCCGAAAACGAGACCCGCCACGACTCGAGGCATCCGCC
>JARICB010000149.1 GCA_029264225.1 Nocardioides sp.
GCAACCACCAGGATCGCGCCGTCCATCTGCGCGGCACCGGTGATCATGTTCTTGATGTAGTCCGCGTGTCCGGGGCAGTCGACGTGAGCGTAGTGACGGCTCTCCGTCTGGTACTCCACGTGCGAGATCGAGATCGTAATGCCACGCTGACGCTCTTCCGGTGCCTTGTCGATCTGATCGAAGGCCGAGGCCGCGTTCAGCTCCGGGAACTTGTCATGCAAGACCTTGGTGATCGCTGCAGTCAGCGTGGTCTTGCCGTGGTCAATGTGACCGATCGTGCCGATGTTGACGTGCGGCTTGGTCCGCTCGAACTTCGCCTTAGCCACGGGGGCTCCTCCTGGTTGTTGTTTCTTGACTCGTATGGGTGTGCGGTGCAGCCGAGGATCCTAACGACATCATTCGCCGCGGACCTTCTTGATGATCTCGTCGGCGATGTTCGTGGGAACCTCGGCGTACGAGTCGAACTCCATCGAGTACGACGCCTGACCCGAGGTCTTGGACCTCAGGTCGCCAACGTACCCGAACATTTCGGACAGGGGCACAAGCGCGTTGACGACCATGTCGCCGTGACGCTCTTCCTGGCTCTGGATCTGGCCCCGGCGCGAGTTGATGTCACCGATGACCGTGCCGAGGAATGACTCGGGCGTGATCACCTCTACGGCGAACATCGGCTCGAGCAGCACCGGCTTGGCCTTGCGTGCGGCCTCCTTGAAGGCCTGGTTGCCGGCGATCTTGAACGCGAGCTCGGACGAGTCGACGTCGTGGTAGGCGCCGTCCTCGAGGGAGAACTTCACGTCGACCATGGGATATCCGGCGAGCACGCCGAACTCCATGGCGTCCTGACCACCCTGGTCGACCGAAGGGATGTATTCCTTCGGGACCCGGCCACCAGAGACGTTGTTGGAGAACTCGTAACCCCCACCGACGCCGGTCTCGGGATCGATGTTCGGCCCGAGGTTGATGACCACCTTGGCGAACTGACCCGACCCACCGGTCTGCTTCTTGTGGGTGTAGGAGTGCTTCTCGACGGTGTTGCGAATCGTCTCGCGGTAGGCCACCTGCGGCTTGCCGACGGTGGCCTCGACGCGGAACTCACGCTTCATCCGGTCGACGAGGATCTCCAGGTGGAGCTCGCCCATACCGGCGATGATCGTCTGGCCGGTCTCTTCGTCGGCCTTGACCGTGAAGGTGGGGTCCTCGTCGGAGAGACGCTGGATCGCGGTGCCGAGCTTCTCCTGGTCACCCTTGGTCTTCGGCTCGATGGCGACCTCGATCACCGGGGCCGGGAACGTCATCGATTCGAGCACGACCGGGTTGGCCTGGTCACACAGCGTGTGACCGGTCTTGGTGTCCTTGAGGCCCATGACGGCCACGATCTGGCCGGCACCGACCGACGCGATCTCCTCGCGCTTTTTGGCGTGCATCTGGTAAACCTTGCCGATTCGCTCCTTGCGACCGTTGACCGAGTTGACCACGGACGAGCCGGCCTCGAGCTTGCCCGAGTAGACGCGGACGTAGATCAGCTTGCCCAGGTGCGGGTCGGAGGCGATCTTGTAGGCCAGACCGGAGAACGGCTCGTCGTCGGAGGGCAGACGAGTGATCTCGACGCTCTCGTCCTTGGGCGAGTGACCCACGATGGCGTCGATGTCGAGCGGCGAGGGCAGGTACTTCACGACCGCGTCGAGCAGGGGCTGAACGCCCTTGTTCTTGAACGCGGTGCCGCACAGCACCGGGTTGAGCTTGTCCGCCAGGGTGGCGCGACGGATCGCGGCATGCAGTTCGTCGGAGGTGAACTCGCCCTCTTCGAGGAACTTCTCCATGATCTCGTCGTCGGCCTCGGCCAGCGTCTCGAGCAGCTTCTCGCGGTATTCGTCGGCGAGTTCCTTGAGGTCCTCAGGGATCTCCTCGACGTCGTAGTCCTCACCGATCGTGGTCTCGCCGCGCCAGGTGAGGGCACGCATCTCGACCAGGTCGACGACGCCGAGGAAGTCGGCCTCGGCACCGATCGGGAGCTGGAGCACCAACGGAGTGGAGTTGAGCCGGTCGACCATCATGTCGACACAGTGGAAGAAGTCGGCACCGGTGCGGTCCAGCTTGTTGACGAAGCACATGCGGGGCACGGCGTACTTGTTGGCCTGGCGCCACACGGTCATCGTCTGCGGCTCGACGCCAGCGACACCGTCGAACACGGCAACGGCGCCGTCAAGGACGCGCAGCGAGCGCTCGACCTCGGCGGTGAAGTCCACGTGACCGGGGGTGTCGATGATGTTGATCTGGTGATCTTTCCACCAGCAGGTGGTGGCAGCGGACGTGATCGTGATGCCGCGCTCCTGCTCCTGCTCCATCCAGTCCATCGTCGCCGAGCCCTCGTGGGTGTCGCCGATCTTGTAGTTGATCCCCGTGTAAAAAAGGATCCGCTCGGTGGTGGTGGTCTTTCCGGCGTCGATGTGCGCCATGATCCCGATGTTGCGGACCTTGTTGAGGTCGGTGGTGATGTCGACAGCCACGTTTGAGTCTCAATCCCTTGAAAGTAGATGGGGGCGGTGGAACACGGCGTACGTCGACGCGGTGGCATCGTCGTACGCCGTGGTCATCACCAGCGGTAGTGGGCGAAGGCCTTGTTGGACTCGGCCATCTTGTGGGTGTCCTCGCGCTTCTTCACAGCGGCGCCGAGGCCGTTGGAGGCGTCAAGGATCTCGTTCATCAGGCGCTCGGCCATCGTCTTCTCACGACGGGCGGCGGCATAGCCGACCAGCCAGCGCAGGGCCAGCGTGGTCTGGCGGTTGGTCTTGACCTCGACGGGCACCTGGTAGGTGGCACCACCGACACGACGCGACTTGACCTCGATGGCCGGCCGGACGTTGTCGAGCGCACGCTTGAGCGTGACGACCGGGTCGGTGCCGGTCTTCTCGCGGCAACCTTCGAGGGCGGTGTAGACGATGCGCTGCGCAACAGCCTTCTTGCCGTCCTGGAGGACCTTGCTGACGAGCTGGGTGACGACCTGCGATCCGTAGACCGGGTCGACGACGAGTGGGCGCTTCGGGGCGGGACCCTTACGAGGCATTACTTCTCCTTCTTCGCGCCGTAGCGGCTACGGGCCTGCTTGCGGTTCTTGACACCCTGGGTGTCGAGCGAGCCGCGAATGATCTTGTAACGGACACCGGGAAGGTCCTTCACCCGGCCGCCGCGAACGAGCACGATCGAGTGCTCCTGCAGGTTGTGCCCGACACCCGGGATGTAGGCCGTGACCTCGACGCCGGAGCTCAGTCGCACGCGGGCGACCTTGCGGAGGGCGGAGTTCGGCTTCTTCGGGGTGGTCGTGTAGACGCGGGTGCAGACGCCACGGCGCTGCGGGGATCCCTTGAGGGCAGGCGTCTTGCTCTTGGACACCTTGTCCTGGCGGCCCTTGCGGACCAACTGCTGAATGGTGGGCACCGAGTGGTTCCCTTTCTTTCTCAGATCTCTCACCACGGCGAGGTGCCGAGGCGGTAGTGGTCGCCGAACAGCTGCTGTCGAGGCAGTGGTGCCCGGCTGCGCGGGGCGCAGGTGGTGCGTGTCTGGTCCTCTTCAGGGCAGGCCTGATGGGAGGCCAAACACGAGGAGTCAATCTACCGGGGGGCTCCCGGCCGGTCAAAACGCGGGAAGCGGCCCGCCGCCGTCATCGAACGGCCGGGCGCTGCTCATGGAACTGCGGCAGGGTCAGCCCGCGGGCGCGCGCGAAGTAGACACTGGCCAGGGCGACCCCGGCGATCGTCAGTAGTCCGCCCAGGATCAGGGGCCACCTGGCACCGAAGACCTCACCGATCCAGCCGATCACGGGCGCCCCGATCGGCGTGCCGCCCATGAAGATCATCATGTAGAGGGCCATCACCCGACCGCGCACACCGGGCGCGGTGTTCAACTGCATGTAGACGTTGGCGCTGGTGATCATGGTCAGGGCCGAAAGCCCGATCAGCGGCGTCATCAGCGCATAGCTGAGGTAGGACGGCATCAGCCCGGCCAGCGTCACCGTGGCGCCGAAGATGAGGGCCGAGATGACCACCAGGCGCTGGCGCACCGTCTCCCTGCGGGCTGCGATCAGTGCGCCGCTGAGCGAGCCGACGGCCAGGAAGGTGCCGAGCAGGCCGTATTCCGTGGCGCCCTTGCCGAAGACCTCGGTAGCCATCAGGGCGCTCGTCATCTGGAAGTTGAGGCCGAAGGTGCCAGCACTGAAGACGATCGCCAAGATCAGCAACAAGTCGGGTCGGGCCCGCACATAGGCGATTCCCTCCCGAATCTCACCCGGCCCGCGGGGGCTGAGCGCGGGGGTGTCGAGGCGACTGACATTCATCCCACGCAGGGCGAGGATCGGTGCGATGTAGGTGACCGAGTTGGCCAGGATCACCCAGCCGGTGGCGGTGACTCCCCCGCCGAGGGCGGCGATCAGCACGCCGGCGACGGCCGGTCCGACGAGCCGGGCGGCGTTGAAGCTGGCGGAGTTGAGACCGACCGCGTTGGTCAGGTCGACCGGATCGACCAGCTCGGAGACGAAGCTCTGGCGAGCAGGGGCGTCGAAGGCCGACACGACGCCCAGCACGAAGGCGAGCACATAGACATGCCAGATCTCGGCCCTACCGGTGACCGCGAGCAGGCCAAGGAGTGCTGCGGGCACTGCCATCCCGAGGTTGGTCAACTGGAGGAGGCGTTGTTTGGGCATCCGGTCCGCGACCAGACCGGCAAAGGGGGCGATGAGCAGGAACGGGAGGAACTGCAGGCCGGTGGTGATGCCCAGCGCGGTGGCACCCGAGCCGACAGCCAGCTGCAGGACCAGCCAGTCC
>JARICB010000153.1 GCA_029264225.1 Nocardioides sp.
TCGTAGTCCCGGCAGTGGGAGGACGCCCAATAGTCCAGCAGCACCCGGACCGTGACGCCGCGCACGATCGCTGATTCGAGAGCGTCGAAGAATGCTGTGGTGGTCTGGTCGAGGGAGAGGATGTAGAACTCGACGTGCACATAGGTGCGAGCGGTTTCGATCTCCTGCGTCATGACATTGAGCGACGCCTCGTAGTCGGCGATGAGCTCCGCCCTGTTCCCGCTCGTCATCGGCATGGCAGTCAGCTTCTGATTCATGCTGATCACCCCGCGCACCCGCTCCGATATGTCGGGCGCAGCCGACTCGATTGACTCGCTGGCATAGCCAGCGATAGCGCGGTCCATCTCCTTCTGCTTCTTGAGCCGGTCACGAGGAAGTTTCGGACTGCCGATAAGCAGAAAGAGAAGACCGCCGATGATCGGGATGAAGAAGATCGCCAACAGCCAGGCCATCGCTGCAGTGGGGCGACGGTTGGGAGGTACGTAGATGATCGCAGCCAGCCGAAGCGCAAGGTCGAGCAACACCGCGCCGCCGCCGCTGAGAAGTGTGATGTGAAGCGCTGACATGGGTGCTGCCCTCCGCGTGAGTCGGTGGACGGGCCGCAGACTGGCCAGCCTCGTTGCCGAGCAACGAAAAACTCTCACGGTCCTGATGTCCTCGGCTCGTCCTTCGAGGGTGAGGTGGCGACGAGGCGATTGACCAACACTGTGGAGAAACGCCCCCAACGAAGGAGCCCACATGTCTACCCTTATCGCGATCGGCTACCCCGACGAGGCCACCGCCTTCGCGGCCGAGGCGGAGGCCCAGCGCCTGGCCAAGGACCTGATCCTGCAGCCCGACGCCCTGGCCGTCGTCACCCGCAACACCGAAGGACATATCAAGGTCAGCACTACCCACCATGCGGTCGGTATCGGGGCCGGCTACGGCATGTGGTGGGGCATGCTCTTCGGCATCTTGTTCTTCGTACCCATCCTCGGCATGGCAGTAGGTGCCGGTCTTGGCGCACTGATGGGAAAGGCGCAGAAGACCGGGATCGATCAGGCTTTCCAGGAGCAGGTGCGTGACTTGCTCCAGCCGGGAAGTTCCGCACTTTTCATGATTCTCGAGCAGGCCACCGGCGACAAGGCTGTCGAGGCACTGAGCCAGTACGGCGGAACGGTGCTCAAGTCGTCGCTCTCCCACGAGGATGAGCAGGCGTTGCAGGAGGCCCTCCATGGCGACAGCGCGACCACCGCACCCTGAGGTGCGTCTTTGCGGTGCACACTCACCGTCAGGCCGGACGAAGATGCACCAATTTGATGGTTGCTCGTTCGCGACGGCTCGCTAGTTTGCCTGAGATGACCGAACTCGGGTTCGCAGTCCATCGGCCGCGGGGCGGTCCGAGGGTCGCCGTGGCAGCATGCGTGGGCAACGCGGTGGAGTGGTACGACTTCGCCATCTACGGCGCTATGGCCGGGACCCTCGGTGTCGTCTTCTTCCCTTCGACCGACCCCACGGGCGCGTTGCTGGCGGCCTTCGGGCTGTACGGCAGCGCGTTCCTCGTCCGCCCGGTGGGAGCAGTGCTTCTGGGAGGACTCGGGGATCGCTGGGGGCGCAGACGAGTGCTGCTCCTGGCCGTCGTACTGATGACCGCGAGTACGGCAGGACTCGGGCTACTTCCGACGTATGCAGCGCTCGGACTGGTCGCACCCATGCTCGCCGTGGCGTTGCGCAGTGTGCAGGGACTCGCCACCGGGGGGGAGACCGGAGTCTTGGGCGCCTACCTCGTGGAGTCGGCACGTGAGGGGGCGCGGGCCCGCCAGGCCTCCGGCCTGCTGGCCACGTCCGGGTTGGGCATCGCGCTCGGAATGGTGGTGACGGGTGGCTTGGTGGCGTTGGTAGGCGCCGATGGTCTGCAGGCGGGCTGGTGGCGAGTGCCCTTCCTGCTGGCACTGCCGCTCGGCGTAGCCGGGTTGTTCATGAGGCGGAGTCTGCTCGAGACCCTGGTAGCGCACCCCCCAGTCCCGACTTCGCCTCCTCACCAGCAGCCACCGACGCGGCCCGACAAGGGCAAGGTCATGCGCGGCTTCACGCTCATCGCTGCCGGTTCGCTCGCCTTCAACGTCTTCTTCATCTTCATGCCGGCCTACCTCATCACCCTCGGGCAGCGACCAGGACAAGTCCTGGTCATCACTGCGGTGATGCTGGTCTTCACCGCAGGATCAGCGCTGTTGCTTGGCGTCATTTCAGACCGTTGTGGACGCAGACCGGTGGCCCTCGGGAGCACGATCGTCCTAGTAGTAGGCACTCCCACCCTGATGTGGGTGGCCCACGGCTCGCTCCTGGGGCTGGTGGTGGCCCAAACTGTCGTCGGCATGGCCGCATCCGGAGCACTCAACCCGGTCACTCCGGCCGAGTTGTTCTCATCCCGGGACCGCGCACGGGGGCTGGGACTCACCGCTGGACTGGCCACGGCTCTGGTCGGTGGTACCGGACCCCTGTTCGCGACCATGCTGATTCGGCTGAGTGACAGCACCGCTGTCGTCGGCGGCTATGTCTCCCTGATGAGCCTCGGGGCGCTCGTAGCACTCAGAGGCTGGCCGGAGACCGCGTTCAGCGCCTTCGACAGCGATGCCGTTCGACCAGCCGTGATGATCACCCACGAGGGATGATGCCGTCCGCTTGAGCACTTGTCAGGCTCGTGGGAATCAAAGCCGAAGTGCACGCGAGGGGACCGCTATGACGAACAAGGCCGACCGACATGCACGCGCGATGTTGCCGATTCCTGACCGGCCAACTCCGGGACTCACGACCTACGACGCGAAGGACCCACAGACCAATTACCCGCCGATCGAGCCGTTGCTCCCACCTGAGGGCGCACCGAACGTCGTGGTCATCCTGCTGGACGATGTCGGTTTCGGTGCCTCCTCCGTTTTCGGCGGACCCTGTCACACGCCTGTCGCCGAGCGACTGGCCGAGGGTGGTCTGCGCTTCAACCGCTTCCACACCACTGCTCTGTGCGCCCCCACGCGCCAAGCCCTGTTGACCGGCCGTAACCATCACTCAGTCGGCATGGGGAGCATTACCGAGACCGCAACCTCCGCTCCGGGCAACAGTTCGGTGCGACCCAACACCAAGGCACCGTTGCCTATGACGCTCAAGTTGAACGGTTACTCCACCGCCCAGTTCGGCAAGTGCCACGAGGTGCCCGTGTGGCAGTCGTCTCCGCTGGGTCCCTTCGACGCGTGGCCCTCCGGAGGTGGCGGGTTCGAGACCTTCTACGGCTTCATCGGTGGTGAGAACAACCAGTACGATCCCGCGCTCTATGACGGGACGACTCCTGTCGACCCCCCCGCGACTGCCGAGGAGGGGTACCACCTGACCGAGGACCTGGCTGATCGGGCGTGTGGCTGGGTGCGCCAGCAGAAAGCGCTGATGCCCGATCGGCCGTTCTTCTTGTATTTCGCTCCGGGTGCGACGCATGCGCCACACCACGTTCCGCGTGAGTGGGCCGACAAGTATGCAGGCAAGTTCGCCGACGGCTGGGACACCCAGCGCGAGCGTACCTTCGCGCGGCAGAAGGAACTCGGCGTCATCCCCGCCGACGCCGAGCTGACCGTTCGCCATGACGAGATTCCCTCGTGGGCGGACATGCCGGAGGAGCTCAAGCCAGTGCTTGAACGCGAGATGGAGGTCTACGCGGGATTTCTGGAGCACACCGACCACCACGTAGGCCGGGTGATCGACGCGATTGCGGACTTGGGGATCCTCGACAACACGATCATTTATTACATCATCGGCGACAACGGAGCCTCGGCAGAGGGCACGCACCAGGGCGCGTTCAATGAAATGGCCAACTTCAACGGAATGGCGGCACTGGAAACGCCCGAGTTCATGGCTTCCAAGATGGACGAATTCGGTACACCGAGTTCCTACAACCACTACGCGGTCGGCTGGGCGTGGGCCATGGATACTCCCTTCCAGTGGACCAAGCAGGTCGCCTCGCACTGGGGCGGCACCCGCAATGGCACGATCGTGCACTGGCCCAACGGGATCGCGGAGCCGGGCGGCGTACGCTCACAATTCACCCACGTGATCGACATCGCACCGACCATTCTGGAGGCGGCCGGTCTTCCGGAGCCGACTGTGGTCAATGGAGTTCAGCAGTCGCCGATGGAGGGCACCTCCATGCTCTACGCGTTCCGCGGTGCCGAGGAGCCCGAGCGTCACGATCTGCAGTACTTCGAGATGTTCGGTAACCGGGGTCTGTACCACCAGGGCTGGAGCGCGGTCACCAAGCACCGCACGCCATGGCAGTTGATGGGTGGGGAGGTGCCTGCGTTCGATGATGACGTCTGGGAGCTATACGACGGCGAGCACGACTACAGTCAGGCCAACGACCTAGCGTCCGAACACCCCGAGAAGTTGGCGCACCTGCAACGACTGTGGCTGATCGAGGCCGCCAAATACAACGTGCTGCCGATGGACGATCGCACCGCCGAGCGGGTCAATTCGGATTTGGCCGGGCGACCAACCCTGGTCCACGGCACGTCTCAGATCTTCTACGCCGGGATGGGGCGATTGTCGGAGAACAGTGTCGTCAGCATCAAGAACAAGTCCTTCTCGGTGACAGCCGAGGTGACCACCTCAGATGAGGCGACTGAAGGCGTCATCATCGCTCAGGGCGGTCGGTTCGGGGGCTGGGCGGTGTACGTCAGGGGCGGCCGCCTCAAGTTCGTCTACAACGTGCTGGGAATCCATCACTTCGACGTCGAGTCCGACACCCCGATCCCGGTCGGGAAGCACCAACTGCGGATGGAGTTCGCCTACGACGGCGGCGGGCTTGCGAAGGGAGGAGACGTTTCTCTCTACTGCGACGGAGACGTCATCGGTACCGGCCGTGTGGAGGCGACCCAGCCGATGATCTTCTCGGCCGACGAGACAACCGATATCGGCTACGAGTCGGGAACCACGGTGTCTCCGGACTACGACAGCCGCACGAGCCGCTTCACCGGAAAGATCCACTGGGTGCAGATCGACCTTGGCCTCGATGACCACGACCACTTCATCGACCCCGATGAGCAGTTCCGGATCGCCATGGCACGTCAATAGGGTGAAGGCCGTGCCGACAGTGGGAGCGGTCGCACATGGCTGAGCGTCGGTGGCCACGACTGCGCCGCGGCGACCTCGGCAGGTCGTTGGCGGCGCTCGTGGGCGCCGCGATCGGTCTGCAACTCTCGGCGTGGCTCCTTCCCCAGTTCGACGTCGGAGACTTCAGATCTGCCCTCCTGGCGGCGGCACTGATCGCGCTCTGCGGCGTGGTCTTGCGCGTAGTGCTCATTCGCGTGGCTGCTCGCCTCGGCTGGGTCGGCGCCATCGCGCTCAGCCTGCTCGGTCAGGCGATGGCCGTGTGGCTCGTGGTCTACCTCCCGCGTGGTGGAGGGGCCGCCGACCTCGGCTGGTCACTGCTCGCCGCCTGGATCGTTGCTGGCATCTCGACTCTTTTCGTGTGGATCGCCACCGCGGGCACCGATGACGCAGTGACCGCGTCGCTGCTTCGCCGAGCCCGCCGTCAGCGTCACCACACGGTCGAGGACCCGGATCTGCCGGGCGTCGTCTTCATCCAGGCCGACGGTGTGCCGTTCCCGGTGCTGGAATGGTGCGTCCGTGCCGGGACCCTGCCGACGCTGTCGCGCTGGGTCCGCGACGGGTCCCACCGGATGGTGGAATGGCGCCCGGCGATGCCCGCGACCACCCCGGCCAGCCAGATGGGGATCTTGCACGGCACCATCGACGGCATCCCGGCCTTCCGTTGGGTTGACCGCGCGAGCGGCAAGGTGTTCGTCGCCAACCGTCCGGCCGATGCGAAGTTGATCGAGGCGATGCACACCGACGGGCGCGGGCTGCTCGCTGACGACGGCGTGTCGGTCAGCAACCTGTTCACCGGCGACGCCCCGACGGCTTTCGCGACGATGAGTGCAGTCGATCGGACCCGGGAGACGAGACAGTCGCGCGTCACCATCTCGGAGTACC
>JARICB010000174.1 GCA_029264225.1 Nocardioides sp.
GCAGGGCCGTCCGCTCGGCAGCGTCTACCCACTGTGGCAGGACCGCGTGCGCGGCGAGTGGCTCAGCGACGTGCTCACTCACCCCCACGAGGGCCGACCACTCGCCGCGCAGCTCGTGGCCGCCGGGCTGCGCCTGCACGCCGAGCCCGGACGCAGCCTGCTCGACGGCTGCGGGCTGACGGTGGCACGGGTCGAGATGGTCAAGGAGTACGGCGACGACGTGCTCGTCGGCCTGGCCATGAACCGCACCCAGTGCCGCTCGGCGGCCGACGACTTCGTGCTCGACCCGGTACTGATCCGCGATCCTGGCCGTTCCGCTCCCGACCGGGGAGCGTCGGTCACCGGCTACCTCGTCGGCGCCTACTGCATCGAGGCGGAACTGCTCACCTGGCGGCGACTGCACTTCCCCGGCGGGGTGCGACCCGGAGACCTGGTCGCATTCGTCAACACCGCCGGCTACCAGATGCACATCCTGGAGAGCGCCTCCCACCAGATCCGGTTGGCGCGCAACCTGGTGCCCGGTGCGGATGGCTGGGTGCTCGATCCGATCGAGCAGAGCTCCTGAGCCTGTCGGCCGGGACGTATCTCCGACACGCCGCGTTCGAATGCGTGATCGAACAGGTGTTCGGGCTAGATTGTGTGCACAGGTACGACGCATGGGCGAGGTTCTCCACAAGTGTCGACGGCGCTGATCAGGCAATGTCGGTGGCTCGCTCTAGCGTCGACGACGTACCTGACATCCGACACTGAGAAAAGGACACGCACATGGCCGGCGGAGACCGCGAGAAGGCACTGAATGCCGCACTCGCCAACATTGAGAAGTCGTTCGGCAAGGGCTCGGTCATGCGCCTGGGCGATGAGTCCCGCGCCCAGCTGGAGGTGATCCCGACCGGTGCCATTGCGCTCGACGTTGCGCTCGGCCTCGGCGGGCTGCCCCGCGGCCGGGTCGTGGAGATCTACGGTCCGGAGTCCTCGGGCAAGACGACCGTTGCGCTGCACGCGGTCGCCAACGCCCAGGCGGCCGGCGGCATCGTGGCCTTCATCGACGCCGAGCACGCGCTCGACCCCGACTACGCCAAGGCCCTCGGTGTCGATACCGATGCCCTACTGGTCTCCCAGCCCGACTCTGGTGAGCAGGCGCTCGAGATCGCCGACATGCTGATCCGCTCCGGTGCACTGACGCTGATCGTCATCGACTCGGTGGCGGCGCTCGTGCCCCGCGCCGAGATCGAGGGCGAGATGGGCGACAGCCACGTCGGTCTCCAGGCCCGATTGATGAGTCAGGCGCTGCGCAAGATGACCGGCGCGTTGAACAACTCCGGCACCACGATGATCTTCATCTACCAGTTGCGCGAGAAGATGGGCGTCATGTTCGGCTCGCCCGAAACCACCACCGGTGGCAAGGCACTGAAGTTCTATTCCTCGGTGCGCCTCGACGTGCGGCGGATCGAGACCCTCAAGGACGGCACCGACATGGTCGGTAACCGAACTCGGGTCAAGGTCGTGAAGAACAAGGTCGCCCCGCCGTTCAAGCAGGCCGAGTTCGACATCATGTATGGCAAGGGCATCTCCCGGGAGGGTGGCCTGATCGACGTCGGTGTCGAAGCGGGGCTGGTCCGCAAGGCTGGCGCTTGGTACACCTACGAAGGTGACCAGCTCGGCCAGGGCAAGGAGAACGCCCGCAAGTTCCTCAAGGACAACCCCGACCTGGCCAACGAACTGGAGAAGAAGATCCTGGAGAAGCTCGGGGTCGGCCCGACCCTCGATGCTCCGGCCAACGACCTGTCGGACGAGCCGATCGGTGTCAGTGACTTCTGAGCGCGCGCTCGGGCCGGTCGGTGAGGACCGACCGGCACCGGCGTGGGTCGGAGACGTCCACGCCGGGGTGGAGGCCTGGACTCGCTCAGCGGGTACCGGATCCGGGTCCGGTAGTGGGGCTGACGATGGGGCCGAGGCGCCCCACCCCGGGCGAGGCACTCGTCGGACCGGACGATCCCGCTCCGGATCCCGCTCCGGATCGAGGTCGGGTCGATCCGGGCCGCCACCCGACAAGGTGGCGCAGGGGCCCCCTGCCGACCCCGTCGCCGTCGCGCGCAAGATCCTGCTGGATGCCCTGACCGGTCAGGCTCGCTCCCGCAAGGAACTGGCCGACAAACTGGCCAAGAAGGAAGTTCCTCTCGAGGTGGCCAACGCGCTGCTCGACCGGTTCGAAGAGGTTGGGCTGGTCGACGACGAGGCGTTCGCCAAGGCGTGGATCGAGTCCCGGCAGCCTGGCAAGGGCTTGGCCACGCGGGCGCTCGCGCAGGAACTGCGACGCAAGGGGATCGACGACGAGGTCGCCAAGGAGGCGCTCGCCGAGATCGACCCGGCCGACGAGGAGGCCGCTGCACGAGGTTTGGTGCGCAAGAAGTTGCGCAGCGTGCGTGGTCTCGAGCAACAGAAGGCCACCCGGCGGCTGGTGTCCATGTTGGCTCGCAAGGGCTATGGGGCTGGCATGGCGTTCGCCATCGTCAAGGAGGAGCTTCGCCTCGATAAGGACGCCGAGCTGGGTGCGGAGACCGAAGACTCGATCTAGTCTTCGGTGGATGCCAGTGATCTTGGACCGCCCGAGTCTGCCGCTCAGCGAGGAGCTGCGCCGATGACGACCAGGGTCACGGTTCGCGACGGTGCCCATACGCTGACGGATGTGGTCCGCGATGGTGAGTCGTGGCGATCAGCTGCCGTTCGCACTGCTGGCTCACTCAGCGGCGTACCCCACCCGATCGATCTCAGTGGTGCGACCAAGGTGTTCGCCATCGACCACGACTGGGTAGTGACGTTGCGAGCCATGACCCATGGCGACCTGTCGCAGGTCACCGCGTGGCGCCAGCAGCCGCACCTGCACCGCTGGTGGAAGGCGGATGGTCGACCGAGCCTCGAACGGGTCTCCGAGCAGTACGGCGCCGACATTGACGGCACCACCCCGACCCGGATCTGGATCGCCGAGGTCAATGGCCGCTCGGTGGGCTTCGTACAGGACTACCGCATCAGCGACTACCCCGAGTATGCGTTGCTGGCTCCCGACCCCGACGCGATCGGGGTGGACTACGCGATCGGGCCACCGGAGTGGGTAGGCCGCGGACTGGGTCTACGAATCATGTGGAGCTGGATGCTCACGGCGCGGCACCGGTTTCCCGACGCCGCTGCCTACTTCGCGGCCCCCGATCACCGCAACCGGGCGAGTGTGCGCATGCTCGACAAGCTGGGCTTCAACCAGGGACTGTGGTTCGACGAGCCGGCGGGCGACGGCTCGACCAGCACCGTGATCGGCTGCACCGTGGATGTGGCTCGCGTCCTGGGATGAGCATGGGGCGGCGTCGGCGAGCCTGTTGGCAACAGGGAGAATGGGCAGGTGCCCGACTGGCCCACCCTTCCCCTGTTCTCCTTCCTGCTCGTCCTGGTGATGTTGCGTGCCGGTGCTACGTATGCACTCGGACGTGGTATTCGCGGCTTGGTCGATCGTCGAACCCAGATGACACATCGCCCCTCCGTGATCCGCGCCGAGCGGCTCATCGAGCGATACGGGGCAGGCGTCGTGGTGCTCTGC
Source organism: Nocardioides sp. (assembly GCA_029264225.1). GTDB lineage: Bacteria > Actinomycetota > Actinomycetes > Propionibacteriales > Nocardioidaceae > Nocardioides. The sequence goes on from JARICB010000174.1 coordinate 3,587, forward strand.
TTCCTCACTATCGGTGTCCAGACGGCTGTCAACGCGGCTGCCGGCAGTTTGCGGATGCCGATGCGCCGCTACCTGCCGGCGCTGTTCGTAGGTGGGCTGATCTGGGCCACGGTCTATGTCAGCGTCGGCCTCGCCGCGATCGAGGCGATCTGGGGTGGTCGTGGCTGGCTGCTGGTCGTCGTACTGGCCGGGGTCGGCTCGGTCTCCTGGCTGGTGCACTGGTGGTTCGTGCGTCGAGGCAATCGTGAGGCCAGGTCGACCGATCCGCGGTGAGTCATGATGTGTCCATGAGCAACGCGAAGATCTCCCGACTGGTCCGCCTTCCCGCCGGGCCCGTCGACCTGACCGCGCTCGACAGCCACGCGAAACCCGGTTTCAAGGGCGGCAAGGCAGCGGGCCGAGCAGCCTTGGCGGGGATGGGCAGTGAACTCGCTGACCTGCAGGAACGGTTGTGGGCTGAGGGCACCGTCGGCTCGGCACGGCGCATCCTGCTCGTGCTGCAGGGGATGGATACCTCCGGCAAGGGCGGCGTACTGCGTCACACGGTCGGCCTGGTCGACCCGCAGGGGGTGCGCATCACCAGCTTCAAGGCTCCGACCGAGGAGGAGTTGCAACATGACTTCCTGTGGCGGATCGAGAAGGCCGTCCCGCAGCCAGGCTTCCTCGGTGTCTTCGACCGCTCCCACTACGAGGACGTGCTGATCGTCAAGGTGCACGAATGGGCCGATGCGGCGGAGATCGAGCGTCGTTACGACGCGATCAACGACTTCGAGCAGCGGCTGGTCGACGAGGGCACCGTGATCATCAAGTGCATGCTGCATGTCGGGCCTGCGACGCAGCGCGAGCGCCTCCAGGAGCGCCTCGACAATCCCGACAAGCACTGGAAGTTCAACAGTGGTGACATCGACGAGCGGGTGCTGTGGCCGGCCTACCGAGCTGCCTATGAGGTGGCGCTGGAACGCACCAATACCGACGTCGCTCCGTGGCACGTCATCCCCAGCGACCGGAAGTGGTATCGCAACCTTGCGGTTGCCCACCTGCTCCGCGATGCACTGCGCGCAATGGATCTGCAGTGGCCGGAGGCCGACTTCGACGTGGACGAGCAGAAGAAGCGGCTGGCCGACGAGGCGCCGCTCATATGATCCCTACCGTTGAAGTGCTTCGCTACGTCACTCCGCTGCGCGAGGGTGGCAGCCTGCCCGGCATCGTCGAGGGTGACGACCTGGGCACCTATGTCTGCAAGTTCCGGGGCGCCGGCCAGGGCCTCAGAGTGCTTGTTGCCGAGGTGATCGTCAGCGAGCTCGCCCGGCTGATCGGTCTTCGCACGCCCCGGCTGGTGGCGCTCGAACTTGACGCAGCCATCGCGCGCTACGAGGCCGACGAGGAGGTCCAGGATCTGCTCAACGCGAGCCTGGGGCTCAACCTCGGGGTCGACTTCCTGCCGGGTGCCTTCGGCTACGACGGCGAGGTGGTCACTGCCGAGGGTGAAGGCGCCCGGGTGCTGTGGCTCGATGCCTTCACCGCCAACGTGGACCGCTCGTGGAAGAACCCCAACCTGCTGGTCTGGCACGGTGAGCTGTGGGTGATCGACCACGGCGCCTCACTCTATTTCCACCACGGCTGGGGCGGCGGACCTACCGATGCCGATCGGTTCGCCCGACAGCCCTGGAGCCTGACCGATCACGTCATGAGCGACCGGGTCGGGGAACTGGCCGAGGTCGACGCGGAGATCAGTGCCGTGCTCGATGGTTCCGTGTTCCCCGACGTGCTCGCGCAGGTGCCCGACGAGTGGCTTGAGCCGGTCCCCGGGGCGGAAACCCCGGAGGCGATCCGGGCGGCGTACGTCGCCTTCCTCACTGCTCGACTTGGCACTCGGCAGTGGCTCCCAGGCAGCGCGTCATGACGCGCGCTGCCTATCAATACGTCGTCCTGCGGTGCGTTCCCCGGCCGGACCGCGAAGAGTTCATCAACGTCGGAGTCGTGCTCTATTGCCAGGCCAGCGACTTCCTCGACGTGGTCTGGCACTGCGACGAGACACGGCTGCGCGCCCTGAGTCCGCAACTCGACGTGGCGGCGGTCTGCTCGGCTCTCGCCTTCGTCGAAGGGGTCTGCCGTGGTGACGCACGTGGCGGAGCGGCGGCGGGTCAGTCGTTGGGGCAGCGCTTCGGATTCCTCAAGGCCCCCAAGAGCACCGTGCTCCAACCCGGCCCCGTGCACGGCGGCGTCACGACCGACCCGGCCCGCCAGCTCGAGCACCTGCTGGAGCGCCTCGTCGGCTGAGCGCCGACGTACGCCGCACGCGACCCGACCCCGGAAAGCGGGTCGGGCCTCCCCGGACCGGCTCAGACCGGAACGAGCTCGACGGCTCCGACGGCGTAGCGGGCCAAGATCACTCGGGCGACCTCCGGGTGCGCTCCGAGGGGCTCGGAGACCGTGACGGCGCCGGCCTCCAGCGCGAGCTCGCAGACCCGGTCGGGCAGGAAACCCGGGGCCAGGAAGAACGAGGCCACCGCGATGTGGCGACGGCCCTCGGCCCGGAAGGCGCGCACGGCCTCGCCGGCGGCCGGGGGCGCGGTGGAGGCGAAGGCAGCCGTGACCGGCAGCTTGTGGCGGGTGCCCCAGGCGCGGGCCAGCCGGGCTACTGCCTGGTTGGCGAGCGGGTCGGAGGAGCCGGCGGCGGCCAGGACGAGGGCGTCGAGCTCGCGGACCCGGGCGTCCTTGAGGGCTTCACGCAGCCGCACATCGAGCACTTCGAGGAAGGCGGCCTCCATGCCGAGCACCTTGGTGCCGCGGATCATGAGGCCAGGGTGTCGCGCGGACGCTGCTGCGATCGCCTCGGGAACGTCGACCTTGGCGTGGAAGGCGTCGGTCAGCAGCAGTGGGACGACGACGATCTCCTCGAAGCCGGCCTTGACCAGCCGGTCGACGACCGTGTCGAACGACGGCTTGGACAGGTCGAGGAACGCGGTCTCGATCCGCAGGTCGGGGCGCATGGCCTTGACCTCGGCCACGAGGGCCCGGATCGTTGCAGCGGAGCGGGGGTCGCGGCTTCCGTGAGCCAGAGCAACCAGTGCAGGAGCGGCCATCAGCTTGGCCTCCCATCTCGGGTGGTGGTGAACGAATCGACGTCGTTGTCGAGGGGGCAGTTCTTCATCAGTGGATCCCGCACTCGGTCTTGGTGGTGCCGGCCCAACGGCCGCTGCGGGGGTCGTCGCCGGGGGCGACTCTGCGAGTGCACGGCCAGCAGCCGATGCTGGGATAGCCGTCGTGGACGAGCGGGTTGACCAAAACCGAGTGCTCGATCACATAGGTCGCGAACTGGTCGTCGCTCCAGCGCGCCAGCGGCGAGACCTTGACCTTGCCCTTGCGGGCGTCCCAGCCGATGACCGGCGCAATCACCCGGTTGTGGGTCTCTGCGCGCCGGAGCCCGGTCGCCCAGGCGTCGTAGTCGCCGAGCGCGTCGGCCAACGGCTCGACCTTGCGCAACTTGCAGCACAGGTCGGGGTCGCGCTGGAACAGGTCCTTGCCGTACGCCGCGTCCTGCTCGACGACGCTCAGCGCTGGTGTGATGGTGCGCAGCGTGACGGGCAGCGTCGCCTCGACGGCATCGCGGGTGCCGATCGTCTCGACGAAGTGGTAGCCGGTGTCGAGGAAGACCACGTCGATGCCTGGCGCGACTGTGGACGCGAGGTGAGCGAGCACGGCGTCGCCCATGGAGGAGGTCACGCAGAAGCGTTCGCCGAACGTGGCGACCGCCCACTCGATGATGATCTCCGCCGGGGCGAGCTCGAGTTCCGCGCCGACGTGGGACAGCAGCTCGCGCAGTTCCTCGGGGGAGCGGCCCTCGGTATGGGTGCCCTTGAACTCGCGGGCTGCCTGGGTGGACAGGCTCATGGCGTGCCACCTCCGGGCCGGATCATCCCGAGCATCTTGACGCTGAACGCGCGCAGGCACGACCGGCACTCCCAGGCCCCGTGGGCTTCCTGCGGGAACAGGTCCTGCTCGCCGCAGTAGGGGCAGTGGAACGGTACGGCGCGCTCGGACATCAGGCGACCGGCTCTCCGCGTAGTAGGACCTCGTCGGCGCGCGCCACCCAGGCAGCGAATGGCTCACCGTGGGTCCGGTCGTCGAGGAACGCCGCCACGACCGCGCTGACGTAGTCGTCGAGCCCGGCGCTGGTCACCTTGTGGGCGCGCAGCTTGCGACCGAAGGCCGGCGTCAGGCCCAGGGCGCCACCGAGATGCACCTGGAACCCCTCCACCTGGCTGCCGTCGTCATCGAGCACGAGCTGGCCCTTGAGACCGATGTCGGCGACCTGGGTCCGGGCGCAGGCGTTGGGGCAGCCGTTGACGTTGACCGAGATCGGGGTGTCGATCTCGGGGAAGCGCTTCTCCAGTTCGGCGACGAGCAGTCGGGCCCGTTCCTTGGTGTCGACGATGGCCAACTTGCAGAACTCGATGCCGGTGCAGGCCATGGTGTTGCGACGCCAGTTGCTGGGGCGGGCGGTGAGACCGATGGTCTCCAGGCCGGCGACGAACGCCTCGGTGTCGGCGCCGTCGACGCCGATCACCACGAGCTTCTGGTACGCCGTGAGGCGGACGCCCTCCGCGCCGTACTGCGCGACGAGGTCGCCCAGAGCAGTCAGGGTGGTGCCGTCGATACGTCCGACGACCGGGGTGGCTCCGATGAAGAACCTGCCGTCCTTCTGCTCGTGCACGCCGATGTGGTCGCCCTGGTAGCGGGGGGAAGCGGGGGAGGGCGTCGAGACCAGTCGGCGGTGGAGGTATTCGGTCTCCAGGATCTGGCGGAACTGCTCCACGCCCCAGTCGGCGACCAGGAACTTGAGCCGAGCCTTGGAGCGCAGACGGCGGTAGCCGTAGTCACGGAAGATCGCGATCACGCCTTCCCACGCGTCGGCCACCTCGTCGAGAGGGATCCACACGCCCAGCTTCTGGGCGAGCATCGGGTTGGTGGAGAGACCGCCACCGACCCACATATCGAAGCCGGGACCGAACTCGGGGTGCACCGTGGCGACGAACGAGACGTCGTTGATCTCCGGCGCCACATCGTGGCTCGGGTGTCCGGTCAACGCGGTCTTGAACTTGCGGGGGAGGTTGGAGTACTCCGGGTTGCCGATGTAGCGGCGCTTGATCTCGGCCAGCGCAGTGCGGCCGTCGATGATCTCGTCCTTGGCGATGCCGGCGACCGGTGAGCCGAGGAAGCCGCGCGGGGCATCACCACAGGCCTCCAGGGTGGTGAGCCCGGTCGACTCCACGCGCTCCCAGATCTCGGGGACGTCGGCGATGTCGATCCAGTGGTACTGGATGTTGTTGCGGTCGGTGATGTCGGCGGTGTTGCGGCCGAAGTCGGTCGAGATCGAGCCGAGGGTGCGCAGCGCGTCGGCGTCAAGGATCGCTCCGTCCGTGCGGACGCGCATCATGAAGTAGCGGTCATCGAGTTCTTCCTCGCTGAGCATCGCCGTCTTGCCGCCGTCGAAGCCGGGGGCGCGCTGGGTGTAGAGGCCCATCCAGCGGAAGCGGCCGCGCAGGTCGGCCGGGTCGATCGAGTCGAAGCCGCGCTTGGAGTAGATGTTGACGATCCGCGCCTGGACGTTGAGCGGGTTGTCGTCCTTCTTGGACTGCTCGTTCTTGTTGAGCGGCTCGGTGTAACCCAGGGCCCACTGGCCCTCGCCACGCGGGCGGCGTACGGGCTTGGTGGGCGACTTGGGTGGTGCAGTCGGGGTGGTGGTCACGGTGACGTGTCCTCTTCGCTGAGTGCCGCGCACGAGAGGCCGGCGCGGCGGTG
>JARICB010000036.1 GCA_029264225.1 Nocardioides sp.
GTGCCGAAGCCGGCCGGCGGCTGGGCCAGCCGGTCGACCTCCTCCTTGAGCTTGGTGATCTGGTCGCGGGCCTCGCGCAGGGTCTGGGCGAGACGCTCGTTCTGGCTGGTCACCGCGCCCAGCGACCGCTGGGTGTCGGCCAGTCGCAACTCGAGGCCGCGGGAGTGGCCTGGGACCTCGTTGAGTCGACGGCGCAGGTCGCTGACCTCGGACTCCAGGAATCGCACCTGGGTGGCCAGTTCCTCGGGACCCATGTCGGCCCCCGTAGCGCCTGGTGTCGAATCGGACATGTGGCTCACCTGCCTCTCCCTTCGGACACTACCTACCGGCCGGCAGGAGGGAAGTGGATAACTGTCCGTGTTGGTCACGAATTCGGCACGACCCCACGCAGTTGGGCCCGTCCGCGCGCCACGCTGGTGCTGCTCCACCCCCTGTCAGGCAGGGAGATCAGCGGTGAGCGCCAGGGGTACGCCGGAGGGCTGGGACCGCGATGCGGGACACGGCGACGCTCACTCCGCCGGGTCGACGCCCTCCGGCTCCGGGAGGGGCGGCAGGTCGGCCGGCCGCGGCCCGCTGTAGTCGGGTCCGTAGGCCCCCGGGGCGGGGCGACGGGTCTTGCGTGGCGGCTTCTCCCCCGGCGCCAACTTGCGAGCCGTCACCAGGAAGGCGGTATGACCGATCATCTTGTGATCGGGCCGTACGGCGAGTCCCTCGACGTGCCAGTCGCGCACCATCGACTCCCACGGGTGCGGCTCAGTGAAGCCACCATGGACCCGAAGGGTCTCCACGACGCGCGACAGTTGGGTGGTGGTAGCGACGTAGGCGCACACGATCCCGCCGGGCACCAGTTTCTCGGCCACGGCGTCGACGCAGTTCCACGGGTCGAGCATGTCGAGAATGATCCGGTCGACCTGACCGTCGATCGCCGGAAGCTCCTCCTTCAGGTCACCCAGTCGTAAGTCCCAGGCCGGGTGTGAGGAGCCTTCCGGCGCATTGAAGAATTGGTCGACGTTGCGCTTGGCCACATCGGCGAACTCTTCACGCAGTTCATACGAGGTGACTCGGCCCCAGGGTCCGACTGCGCGCAGCAGCGAGCAGGTCAGGGCTCCGGAGCCAACCCCCGCCTCGACTACCCGGGCGCCCGGGTAGATGTCGGCCAGCGCGACGATCTGCGCCGCGTCCTTGGGGTAGACGACCGCGGCACCCCGCGGCATCGAGACCACGAATTCTGAGAGCAGCGGGCGGAAGACGAGGTATTCGCCGCCGGCGGACGAGGCGACGGTGAAGCCCTCGTCGCGACCGATCATCGCGTCATGATCGAGGTGGCCCTTGTTGGAGAAGAACCGCTTGCCGGCCATCAGTTCGAAGTTGTGCTTGCGCCCCTTCTGGTCGACCAGGCGCACCCACTCGCCTTCGCGCAGGACACCGCGGTGTACGCCGGACCACGCCTCGGCCGGAACATCGGGACTGGTCGGCGTTGCACTCTCAGACATGCGCTGAACCCTAGTGGGCCCGGTGCTCGTGCTCAGGCGTGCGTCTGCCGGAAGGCCTTGTCCACGTCAGCGGTTACCAGGACACCCATAATGGAACCGTCCTCCTCGACGAGCAGGTATTCCTCTGCGGGCCGGCGGCTGATTGCTTCGACCAGTTCCTCACCCGAGATGGTGGCGGGCAGGCTCAGGCCCTCCTCGAGCGTGCGAGCGACCGAGGCCACAGCGACCCACGGACGCCGTTCCTCGGGCGTGGCGAGAAGTGCCGCCTCGCTAACGATGCCGGTCGGTCGACCTGCGTTGGTCACCGTCACGATGCTCCCCGCCTCGGCAGCCTGCGCGCGGCGTACTGCCTCCGCGAGCGGGGTGTCCTCGGGCACGCTAAGGGTACGGCGCGCGAGCGGCCGGGCGACCAGTTGCGGGAGCCGACGCCGGAGCTTGGCGTGCACCATGGCGGCACTGGCCCCCGTCCACAGGAACAGGCCGAGCACCGCAACGAGCAGGTAGTCGAAGAGGGTCGGGGCGATGCCGAAGACCTCACGCTGGATCAGCGGCCACGACAGCACGGCGAGCGCGGTGAGCCGTCCGCCCCAGCCGGCCACGATGGTGCCCCGGTTGGCGTCGCCGGTGATGCCCCACACAGCCGCCTTGAGCACGCGGCCACCGTCGAGGGGCAGACCCGGCACCAGGTTCAGTACGCCGATCAGCAGGTTGGCGCCAGCGAGACCCTCGATAGCGACCTGCACCAGTCCGTCGGGGACCACGAACCAGAGCCCGACCGCTGCGATGCCCACCGCTATTGAGGTGAGTGGCCCGACCACGGCGATCCAGAACTCCTGGCGGGCCCGTCGGGCAGCGCCGTCGATCTCGGTCATGCCACCGAGGAAGTGCAAGGTGATGGACTTGACGTTGAAGCCGAAACGCTGGGCCATCAGCGCGTGCGAGGCCTCGTGCATCAACACCGAGAGGTAGAGGACGATCGCGAAGACGAGCCCTGCCACGTATTTGAGTGCACCCAGGCCGGGCTCGACCTGCTCGACCCTCGGGGCGATGGCGAAGGAGATCATCGCAGCGACGATGAACCACGAGCTCGTCACCAGCACCTCGATGCCGGCAACGGAGCCGACCTTGATCCTTCCACGCGGACGGGGATGTCCTGCGGGTGCTGGTTGCGGGGTGTCACTCACGCTGTGAGCCTATCGGCCCGCCGTGGGGGTGTCGGTTGCCGTGTCTAGGCTGCCGACATGCCCCAGCGTTCGCCCGCAGATCTGATCTCGACCCCCGTGGACGGGATCGCGGTCGTGGGCGCCCTCTCCCCGAGCCGGGCAGGCGACTTCTTGACCTGTCCCCTGCTGTATCGCTATCGCACCGTCGACAACCTGCCGGAGGCGCCGTCACCGGCTGCCGTGCGCGGGACCGTCGTCCATGCGGTGCTGGAGGATCTCTTCGACCTGCCGGCGATCGAGCGCACCCCTGCCCGGGCGGCGGCCATGCTGACACCCGCCTGGCACGACCTGATCGCGATGACACCGGAACTGGCCG
>JARICB010000212.1 GCA_029264225.1 Nocardioides sp.
GGCCGCGCGGGCCGGCGCGGGGTCGATTGATCGAGGCCAACAGGATTGCCCAGGAGTTCTACGCCGGACAACTCGAGACCGTCCAAGCCGTTGCGGGGCGCGAGTTCCTCACCGGACGCGGCTTCGACCAGGAGGCGGCCGCCACCTTCGGGGTCGGCTTCGCCCCCCGTGACGGCGAGGCGCTGCTGCGACACCTGCGCGGGCGCGGGTTCTCCGACGAGGAGGCGGTGGCAGCCGGACTGGTGGCCATGGGCCGTTCCGCCTACGACCGCTTCCGGGGGCGGCTGCTGTGGCCGATCCGGGACGCCAGCGGCGACACCATCGGCTTCGGCGCCCGGCGGATCTTCGACGACGACAAGATCGAGGCGAAATACCTCAACACCTCGGAGACTGCGCTCTACAAGAAGAGCCAGGTGCTCTACGGCATCGACCTCGCGCGCCGGGCGATCGCCCGATCGTCCCAGGCTGTGGTCGTCGAGGGCTATACCGACGTGATGGCCTGCCATCTGGCCGGGGTGCAGACCGCCGTGGCCACCTGCGGCACCGCGTTCGGCGACGACCATACGAGGGTGCTGCGGCGGTTCCTGCACGACCATGAGGAGTTCCGCGGCGAGGTGATCTTCACCTTCGACGGCGACGCCGCCGGACAGAAGGCGGCGCTGAAGGCCTTCGGCGGCGACCAGAACTTCGTTTCCCAGACCTACGTCGCGGTCGAGCCCGACGGCCTCGACCCGTGCGACCTGCGGCTCCAGAAGGGTGACGCAGCAGTGCGCGAACTGGTGGCCAAGCGACAGCCGCTGTATCGCTTCGTGCTCGGCAATGTCATCAGCAAGTACGACCTGGACCGGGTCGACGGCCGGATCGACGCGATGCGTGAGTCTGCCAAGCTGGTCGCCTCGATACGCGATCAATCCAAGGTGTCTGCTTTTACGCGGGAGATCGCGCGGATTATTGGCTTCGATGTCGACACGGATCAGGTTGTCTCGGAGGTGCGCCGGGCGGCGGCCCGTGCTTCCCGCCCCGCCCAGACCGATCGACGTACGACGCCTGCGGCACCCGAGACGTCCACCGCACCGCGACCGCAGGTGCCCAGCCTGCGCGACCCACGGTTCGCGATCGAGCGGGAGACGCTCAAGATCGTGGTGCAGCACCCGGCCTCGGTCGGTCGCGTCATCAACGGTGTCGGGCCCGACGACTTCAGCCACCCGACCTACCGAGGGGTGTGGGAGGCGATCGCGGCAGCCGGTGGCCCGGCGGCCGGCGCGGAGGACTCCGGGTGGAGCACCCGGGTCCGTTCCTCAGTGGCCGACCCGGCGGTTTCTTCGGCCATCAGCGAGCTCGGCGTCGAGCCGGTGCTCATTCCCTCGGAGCCGACACCGACCTACGTCGCCATGCACGTCTACCGCCTGCAGGAGCTCACCACGATGCGTCGGATCGCCGAACTGAAGTCGAGGCTGCAGCGGACCAACCCGGTGGAGCACGCCGCGGCCTACAACAAGATGTTCGGCGAACTTGTCGCCCTCGAACAGCATCGCCGCAACCTGCGTGACCAGCAGGTGAAGACCACATGAGGCCGCGACGGCCGGCCAGGCCCGACATCGAGGTGGCGCGCGGCGAACGGATGCTGGCCTGGTGCGAGAGCGTCGACGACGTCGTGCTCGCGGGGACCCGCGCTGCGTTCTACCTCGGCACGACGCCCGTGACCCGCATCGCCTGGGAGCAGATCGAATCGGCCGATTGGGACAACGACACCAACGTCCTGCGGGTCGTGCTCGTCGGCTCGTGGGGCAGTCAGCGACCCACCTACTCGTTCGGCCTGACCGAGCCCGCACGGCTGTTGGAACTGGTCCGGGAGCGGGTCACGGCCAGCGTGGTGCTCCAGCGGCACGTACCGCTCGAGGGGCGTCGTGGCGTCCGGGTGATCGGTCGCAAGCCGCCCCAGGGTGCCGGCGAGATCGAGTGGTTCTTCGATTACGACCAGGGTGTCGACCCGGAAGATCCGGTGGTGCGGGAGGCGTCGGCGACGGCTCTCGCCGAGGCCCGTGCCGATGTAGGGGAGTCCTGATTTCTCCCCGCTCACCGGGCTTGATAGTGTCTCCCACTGCTGCACAAGCAATCCCCTGTAGCTCAATTGGCAGAGCATTCGGCTGTTAACCGGAGGGTTATTGGTTCGAGTCCAATCGGGGGAGCACCTAGGAACGGCCCGTGAACTGCCCAAACGCAGATCACGGGCCGTTTTGCTGTGCGTTTGCATCGACTATGCATCGTTCAGCGTGCTCGACTCGCCACGAAACGAGCTCAGAGGGCGGGACCAGCTCGAGGCCCCTGTAGGCGGACGCCGCTACGGGAGCCCGGTCGGCGGGCTCCGACTCCTCGTAGACACGCGGACATTGCCCCCTGCCGTCCTCCGCATCCACGCTGGGGACCGGCTCCACTGGCGACCAATGTCCGCGTGTCTACGTCAGGGAGGCGGCTCGCTGGGCCGAGATGCCCTGACCTGGTCACCCCCGGTCGGCCCCCGGTCGGCCCCAGGTCGGCCCCAGCGGCCGGGCCCGCCACGGGACTCGCTGCGTAGGGAGGCGCTACACGCGGGCGGTTCCGGTTCCCGGTGCCGGAGCACCCGAGGGGGTCGCCCTCGACGCAACATTAGGCTATCGTTTAACGATAGATTCGTGTCGTTGAGCGGGTGGGAGGTCGATCATGAGCCGGTGGGTCGTTACGGGCCTGCGTGTCGTCATCGGCGGTGGGATCGTTGGGTCGCTGTTCGTCCAGACCGTCATGCTGTTCCTGCTCTATCGCGACCTGGACGGTGCCGATCGCGAAGTACTCGAGCTGCGAGGTCCGTTGTTCGCCATCCTGGTGCTGCTGATCCTCGTTGTGCAGGTCTGCGCCGTCTGCGTATGGCGTCTCCTGACGATGGCGGAACGCCGAACCGTGTTCTCCCAGCCCGCGTTTCGCTTCGTCGATGTCATGATTGCCGCGATCGGCTTCGCGGCTCTGCTGCTGGTCGGGCTCGGCTGCATGCTGGCGCCCGGGGAACTGGTGGCTCCGGGTATCGTGCTGCTCATCGGTGGAGCTGCCGCGACCGTCGTCGGCATCGCACTGATCGTGCTGGTTCTCCGTACCCTTCTGGGTCAGGCCGTGCAACGTGACCGTGAGGCCGCACACCTCCAGGCAGAGCTTGACGAGGTGATCTGATGCCTATCGTCGTTGACATCGACGTCATGCTCGCCAGGCGCAAGATGGCGGTAGGCCAGTTGGCGGCGTCGGTAGGAATCACCCCCGCGAACCTTGCCGTGCTCAAGAACGGACGCGCCAAGGCAGTCCGCTTCTCGACCCTCGAGGCGATCTGCGAAGTGCTGGAATGTCAGCCCGGCGACCTCCTCCGTTGGGAGCCAGAACAGACTCACCCTCCGACCCGTGACCCATCGCCGAGTGGGCGTCGCGCGGAGGTCGGTCTGCAGCTTGGCAAGAACTGAAGGCCTGGCGCCCCGTTCGCGGCACCTTTGTGGGTGATGCGGCGAGGCGTCGTGACTGGCTAGGTTCGCTCGCATGGCCTCGAACGTCTCAGCCACGCGCGCTTCGACGCCGGCAGCGTGCCGCGACGAGAGCCCCGTCGTGGTGGCGTCGGTGCCTTCCGATCACGTCTATGTGCGGCATCTGTCGCCGGAGAATGGACCGGGACCGGTGCGGTTGCCCGATCCGGATCCGCAACGCCCGACTCGATCGGCGACGGAGCGCTGGTGGCCTCCGGTGATGCTCGATCCCTCTTGGGCATCGGCCGCCGACTTCGATCTCTTCCACATCCAGTTCGGGTTCGACGCCCGGCGCCCGGACGACCTCGCTGAGTTGATACGCGTACTACGCCGCCGCGCCAAGCCCCTGGTGTACACGGTCCACGACTTGCGCAACCCCCATCACGAGACTCGCGACCTGCACGACGCGCAGTTGGACGTCCTGATACCGGCGGCCGACGGGCTGGTCACGTTGACGCGAGGAGCCGCAGAGGAGATCCATCGGCGCTGGGGGCGGGTGGCGACCGTGGTGCCCCATCCCCACGTCGTGGACTTCCCCACGATGACTCGTCTGCGCCAGGACCGAGCGACCAGGTCGGGAGACGCGTTCCGGGTCGGACTACACGTCAAGAGCAAGCGCGCAAGCATGAACCCGATGGGCGTCATTGCGACGCTGGTCGAAACCGTCGCCGGGCTCCCCGGATGCGTGCTCCAGATCAACGCTCACCGCGACGTCCTGGATCCCGACGGATCGCGACGCGATCCCGAACTGGGGAACTACCTGCGAAAGGCGAGTTCGGCAGGCGCGCTGGAGTTGAACGTGCACGACTATTTCACCGACGCGCAACTGTGGGACTACCTGGGCTCGCTCGACGTGTCGGTCCTGCCCTATCGGTTCGGGACGCACTCAGGCTGGTTGGAGGCCTGCCGCGACCTGGGCACGACGGTCGTGGCTCCCTCGTGCGGCTACTACGCCGAGCAGGGCCCGGTGCTCGGCTACGTGCACGACGAGACACGACTTGACCCGGCGTCGCTGGCGCGGGCGGTGATCCGAGCCTGGGAGGAGCGCCCCGACTTGGGCGCCAACGTTGCCGAGCGACGTAGACAACGACGCGAGGTCGCCGATGCGCACGCACGGATCTACCGGTCGGTGTTGGGGTAACGCGATGCGTATCTGCCTGATCGCCTCCAGCCGGTATCCGCTGTGCGAGCCGTTCGCGGGTGGACTGGAGTCCTGGACCCATCAGTTCGCGCGAGAGCTGGTCGCACACGGCCACTCCGTATCCGTGTTCGCTGCACCCGGGTCGGACCCGACGCTGCCGGTCACCGAACTGCAGATTCCGATGTTCGTGCCGAGCACTGCGGCGCGAGACGATGTGGGGGCGCCGCCCGCCAGTTGGATGGCCGAGCACCACGCCTACCTGGGCCTGATGCTCGACCTGGCGCGTTCGGGTCGAAGGCGCTTCGACGTGGTGCACAACAACAGCCTTCACCACCTCCCGGTCGCGATGGAACCGGCGCTGAAGGTTCCGCTGGTCACGACTCTGCACACCCCGCCTTTGCCGTGGCTGGAGTCGGCGATCGCGCTTTCCTCGGGGCGATCGAGGTTCGTCGCGGTCAGTAGGGCGACAGCCCGTTCCTGGGAGCACGTCTTGTCCTGTGAACCGATCCTCAATGGCGTGGATACCCGTCGTTGGGCCGCCGGGCCGGGTGGCTGTGCCGCGGTCTGGTCCGGACGCCTGGTGCCCGAGAAGGCGCCGCACGAGGCCATCGACGCGGCGCGCCTGGCGGGGATGTCTCTGGTGCTGGCCGGCCCCATCCCTGACCGGCGCTACTTCGCCCGCGAGGTGGTGCCGCGGTTGGGCGCCGACGTCAGTTACGTCGGCCATCTCAAGCACCGTGACCTGGCCGGGCTGCTCGGCGCGGCGAGTGTGGCCGTCGTGACCCCCGCATGGGAGGAGCCATACGGGCTGGTCGCTGCGGAGGCCATGGCGTGTGGGACACCGGTGGCCGCCTACGCCCGGGGGGCGCTTCCCGAGATCGTGTCGACGCAGACCGGTGCACTCGCCGAGCCGGGTAACGTCGCTGACCTTGCCGATGCCATCCGCGCAGCCCATCGGTGCCCGCGCGACGCGGTCCGGGCCACTGCGGAGCGGGACCACTCGCTGGAGCGAATGGTCCACGACTACGAGCGCTGCTACGAGGTCTCCCTCGGCGAGCGTGTGGCGTGATCGGCTACTACGTGCATCACCACGGCAGCGGTCACCTGCACCGTGCCGTCGCTGTGGCTTCGCAACTGGGGCTGCCGGTCACTGGGCTGTCGTCACTGGAGCGCCCCGCGGACTGGCACGGTGATTGGGTCAAGCTGGCCTGGGACACCGGTGATCGCACCGCCGCTGATGTCACTGCTGGTGGACGACTGCACTGGGCGCCGATCCGCCACGACGGGCTCCGGAGTCGGATGGCCCAGGTGTCCGCCTGGATAGCTCGATCGAGGCCGGAGCTGATGGTGTGCGACGTGTCCGTCGAGGTCACCGTGTTGGCGCGACTCCACGGCATTCCTGTCGTGGGTGTCGTTCTGCCGGGGGACCGGGGGGACGCTGCCCATACCCTGGGTTTCGACGTTTGTGCCGAGTTGGTGGCGATGTGGCCCACGGAGGCGGACGGCATGGTGCAGCGACTGCGGCCCGCGGACGCGTCCCGCCTGCGGTGTCTGGGTGGCCTCTCCCGTTTCCCTGTCCGTCCCACGCAGCCGCGCCGAGCGGGACGCAAGCGGGTCACTGTCCTGCTCGGCGCCGGCGGGGATGCCCCGGATGCGCGAGGTTGGGAGTCGGCCCGGGCGCAGACCCCGGACTGGGACTGGACGGTGCTCGGACGAGAAATGGGCAGTTGGACGGAGCATCCCTATGAGGCTGTCTGCGACGCGGACGTGGTCGTCACTCACGCCGGGCAGAACGCCATTGCGGAGGTCGCGGCGGCGCGTCGACCGGCCGTCGTCATTCCGTCGGCGCGCCCGCACGACGAGCAGATCGCGACAGCCGCGGTCCTGCGTGAGCCCCAGTGGCCGGCACTGGTGGAGATGACATTCCCTTTGATGGGCTGGTCGCGCCGCTTGGACGAGGTGGCCGCCTTCGACCCCGCCGGGTGGGAGCGCTGGACTGATGGGAGGGCGGCAGGTCGGTTCTGTGACGTGGTACGCGACGCGGTCACGACCCGGCCAGCGCAGACCGCATGAGCGAGCGCGTGGTCGTGATCACCATCGTGCACGGGCGTCACCAGCATCTGCTGGCACAGCACCGGAGCCTCGTAGGTGCTCTCCGCCCCCCGGACCTCTGGGTGGTCGTGGCAATGGATGACGAGGAACTGCACGGCTGGGCGCCGGGGCACGTCGAGGTCGTCGTTGTCCCACGCGCGTCGGAGCCAGACAGTCTTCCGCTTGCCAGAGCGCGCAATGTCGGAGCCGCCGCAGCAATGCAGGCGGGAGCAGAGGTGCTGGTCTTCCTCGACGTGGACTGTCTGCCGGGGGTCCATCTGGTCCGTGCCTATGGTGCGGCCGCCCTGGCGAGTCGCGACGTGGTGTGGTCGGGTCCGGTTACCTACCTGCCGCCGCCACCGCCACGTGGTTACGACCTCGAGCGGCTGGCGGACCAGGACTCGCCCCATCCCGCGCGGCCGGCCCCGCCGCCGGGGGAGCAGGTCCTCGGTGCCGACCCCGACCTCTTCTGGTCGCTGTCCTTCGCTGTGCACACAGAGGCGTGGCAGAGGATCGGCGGATTCTGTGAGGACTACGTCGGCTACGGCGCGGAAGACACCGACTTCGCCCGTCTGGCTCAACGAGTCGGTCTGGAGTTCGGGTGGCTGGGATCTGCCCGCGCCTACCATCAGCACCATCCAACGTGGTCGCCTCCCCGACAGCACCTTGATGCGATCCTGCGCAACGGCAGGGTGTTCCACCGGCGTTGGGGATGCTGGCCGATGCGTGGCTGGCTCGAGG
>JARICB010000280.1 GCA_029264225.1 Nocardioides sp.
CACTTCTGAACGCCCGTCACGGGGAAAGCCGGTTCAAGTCCGGCGCTGACCCGCAACCGTAGTCACGGTCCCGACCGTGTGAGCCGGAATGCCCATGACGATGCGTACCGAACAGATCGCTGTCGTGGAAAACAGCGGGTTCGTCTCCGTGTCGGGGCACCCGCTGCACAGCGGGAAGGAACCCCATGCACACTCTGCGTCGATCCGTCGCAGCACTGGCCAGCTCCGCCGTCGCGCTCAGCGTGATGGCCATCGCCACTCCGTCCCAGGCCGCTCAGGCCACCGCCACCGACCCGACCCCTGTGTCGGCGTCGGCGAGCTGGCTGGTCGGCAACCTGAAGAACGATCTGATCGAGACGAGCTCGGTCTGGGAGGGCCAGACGTTCTCCGGCCCGTCCTACGGCACCAGCATCGACCTGGTCCTGGGGCTCTCCGCCGCGGGCCAGCAGCCGGCCCAGGCCGCTGCCACCACGGACGCGATCGAGGCCAGCCTCGGTGAGTACGCCGGCTCGGGTGGCGATATCTATGCAGGTTCGTCGGCCAAGGCCATGACCGTCGCCCTGGACCAGAAGCGGGACGTCCGCGACTTCGGTGGCATCGACCTGCAGGCTCGCGTCGAGAGCACGGTGCTGACCCAGGCACCGGTGCGCGGACGGCTGCAGGACGTCTCGCAGTGGGGGGACTACGCCAACTCGATCGGCCAGGCCTTCGCCGCTTCCGCCCTGACGAGGGCCGGCAGCAGCAGCGCCGACGAGGTGACCGACTTCCTGCTCGACCAGCAGTGTGCGGCTGGTTTCTTCCGTCTCTACTTCAACAGCAACATGACCGCTGCTGACCAGTCCTGCGACGGCGCGTCTCCTGCTGAGTCAGCCAAGCAGGGTTCGGACACGACGTCCCTCGTCGCCATCCAGCTCGCCCCGCTCGCCTCGGGCAACCCAGCGATCAAGGCCGCCCTTGACAAGGCAGGAGCCTGGCTCCTCGCCCAGCAGCGCAGTGACGGTGGTTTCGCCGACCCGAGCAACGGCGTGAACGCCAACACCACCGGCCTGGCCGGCTGGGCGTTGACCGAGCTCGGTCACGATGCGGCGGCCACCAAGGCTGCCACGTGGCTGCGTGCCCACCAGGTCGTCAACGGCTGTGACGGCAAGCTGGCCAGGGAAGCCGGAGCTGTGGCCTACGACGACCTGGGGTGGAGCGACGGTGTCACCTATGGCATCGCCGACCCGTTGGACCGTTCGCAGTGGATCATCGCGGGTGTCCAGGCGCTCCCGGCACTTGTTGCTGCTCCGGCCGCGTCAACCAGTGACGCGGTCAGCACGCCCAAGTTCGCCAAGGCAGGGACGACCGTCTCCTTCCAGGTCCGGGGTCTTGCCGCAGGTGAGCGGGCGTGCGTGTTCGGTGCTGCTGGGACGCAGTCCCTGGTCGGCACCGGCGGAACGCTGACGGTGAAGGCGCCCCGCGCCACGGCCGGCAAGCGCACCGTCAACCTGCGTACGGCCACCGGCACGACCGCAGCCACCAGCCACGTGCTGGGCAAGAAGAAGCTCAAGGTCAGGACGGCGAAGTCTGCCAAGGCAGGCAGCAAGAAACGCCTTGTCGTGCGTGGTCTGGTGGCCGGTGAAAGGGTCACCGTCAAGGTCCGCGGCACGAAGGTCGCTGCGGGCAAGGCCAATGCCAAGGGTGTCTTCACCAAGAAGGTCCGCGTGCTCCGGAAGCGCGGTGCGGCCAAGATCGTCGTGACCGGACAGTTCGCCACCCGCAAGGGTCAGACGAAGATCCGGGTGCGATGACACTGCGCCGCGCCGCTGTCGCCGTCGCGCTCCTCGTGAGTGCGACGGCGACGCCGTGGCTGGTGGCCGCTCCCGCCCGGGCAGCCTCCTGCTCCGGCGCCGGGGGAGTGACGGTGATCGTCGACTTCGCCGAGATCGGTGGGGGAGTCACGGCCGGCTGCGATCCCTCGGTCGAGGGCCAGCGAGCCCGGGCGATGCTCGCCGACGCCGGCTACTCGCTCACCATGGCAACCAAGTCGCCGGGCTTCGTCTGCCGGGTCAACGGTCTGCCGGCCTCGGACCCCTGCGTCGAGGCGGCGCCCGCGGATCGCTACTGGAGCGTGTGGTGGGCCGACGGGGACGGCGGCGACTGGGTTTACTCCTCGCGGGGTGTCGATTCACTGCGTGTCCCCGACGGTGGCTATCTCGCCATGGCCTGGCACCAGGGATCCGGCAAGAGCAGTCCGCCACCCACGGTTCCGGTGGCCCGCGTCGAGCCAGGCCCTGCCCCGGCGCCGACGAAGAAGCCGGCCCCGGCGCCCACGAAGAAGCCCAGGCCAGCACCGACCCCGAAGTCGACCACGGCTCCCGCCCCGACGGCTCCGGGGGAGGCGATCCCGGCGCCGACCGCTACAGCGCCTGCTCCCGCGTCCTCGGACGGTCCGGCGGCCGGGGCCACCCCTGACGTCAGCGGTTCGCCGTCACCGAGCACCAGCCCCGGGTCGGACACCCCGACCCCGGGCGAGAGCGTGGCGGTGGACCCCGACCTGCCCGAGGCCGACCAGATCGCGGCCGACCCCGATG
>JARICB010000345.1 GCA_029264225.1 Nocardioides sp.
GACCGCACCTACGCCTTCGACCGCACCCGTGCTCGCGACGAGGTGTATTCCATCGACACCCCTCCTCCGACGGTCAGCGGCTCGCTGCACGTGGGTCACGTCTTCTCCTACACCCACACCGACCTGATCGCCCGCTACCAGCGGATGAGCGGCAAGAGCGTGTTCTACCCGATGGGCTGGGACGACAACGGTCTGCCCACCGAGCGACGGGTACAGAACTACTTCGGTGTCCGCTGCGACCCCTCACTTCCCTACGAGAGCGACTTCACCCCGCCCGAGAAGCCAGACCCGAAGAAGCAGATCCCGATCAGCCGTCCCAACTTCGTCGAACTGTGCGAGCAGTTGGTCGCCGAGGACGAGTTGGTCTTCGAGTCACTGTGGCGCACCCTGGGCCTGTCGGTCGACTGGGACGAGAACTACACGACCATCGGACCCAAGGCCCAGAAGGTCAGCCAGGCCGCATTCCTGCGCAACTACGCGCGCGGCGAGGCCTACCTGCAGGAAGCCCCGACTCTGTGGGACGTCACGTTCCAGACCGCCGTCGCGCAGGCCGAACTGGAGGCCCGCGACTACCCCGGCGCCTACCACCGCATCGCTTTCCACCGCGCCGACGGCGACCCGGTCTACATCGAGACGACGCGTCCCGAGTTGATCCCCAGCGTCGTGGCACTGATCGCCCACCCCGACGACGAGCGCTACCAACCACTGTTCGGTACGACGCTCACCTCCCCGGTCTTCGGTGTGGAGGTCCCTGTACTGGCCCACCCGGCCGCCGAGCCCGACAAGGGCGCTGGCATCGCGATGTGCTGCACGTTCGGTGACCTGACCGACGTGATGTGGTGGCGCGAGCTGAACCTGCCGGTGCGCACCCTGATCGGCCGCGACGGCCGGATGCTGCGCGAGACCCCGGAGTGGCTCGCGGGCGAGGGCGCCGCGGCGGCGTACGAGAACCTCAAGGGCAAGACCGCCTTCAGCGCACGCGAGGCCGTCGTGGCCGCGCTGCGCGAGTCGGGCGACCTGGACGGAGAGCCGAAGGCGACCCAGCGGATGGCGAACTTCTACGAGAAGGGCGACAAGCCGCTCGAGATCGTCGCCACCCGCCAGTGGTACATCCGCAACGGAGGCCGTGAGGCCGAGGTCCGCAGCGAGATGCTTGACCGCGCCAACGAGATCACCTGGGTTCCGGCGCACATGAAGCACCGCTACGACAACTGGGTCGGCGGGCTCAACGGCGATTGGCTGATCTCCCGGCAGCGATTCTTCGGCGTGCCGTTCCCCGTCTGGTATCCACTCGACGACGCCGGCGATCCCGACTACGCGCACCCGCTCGTGCCCCACGAGGCGGCGCTGCCGATCGATCCCTCGACGCAGGCTCCGGAGGGCTACGAGGAGTCGCAGCGTGGACAGCCCGGGGGCTTCATGGGCGACCCCGACGTGATGGACACCTGGGCCACGTCCTCGCTCACTCCGCAGATCGCGGGAGGCTGGCTCACTGACGAGGACCTCTTCGAGCGGGTCTTCCCCTACGACCTGGCCACCCACGCCCACGACATCATCCGCACCTGGCTCTTCAGCCGGGTAGTGCGCGCCCACTTCGAGCAGCACACGGCACCGTGGAGCCACGCCATGGTCTCCGGCTTCATCGTCGACCCGGACCGTAAGAAGATGTCGAAGTCCAAGGGCAACGTCGTTGTCCCGACCGAGATCTTGGAGAAGTACGGCGCCGACGCGGTCCGCTGGCGTGCGGCGCTGGGCCGACCCGGTCTGGACTCCCCCTTCGACGAATCCCAGATGAAGATCGGTCGCCGGCTGGCGATGAAGGTGCTCAACGCCTCGAAGTTCGTGCTCGGCAACGTGGGCGCGACCTCACTGGACCACTACGCGGTCAGCGCTCCGATCGACTGCGCCCTGCTCGGACAGCTCGAGGTCGTGACCCGCAGGGCCACCGAAGCGTTCGAGGCCTACGACTACACCAGCGCCCTCGAAGTCAGCGAGAAGTTCTTCTGGGAGTTCTGCGACGACTACCTGGAACTGGTCAAGGAGCGGGCCTACGACGAGGAGGGCGGGGCCGCCACAGCCTCGGCCAAGGCCGCCCTGGCCATCGCTCTCGACGTCCAGCTACGCCTGCTCGCTCCGTTCCTGCCCTACGTCACCGAAGAGGTGTGGTCGTGGTGGAAGGACGGTTCGATCCACCACGCCGCATGGCCCACCTCCGCCGACATGGGAGCAGCTGCGGCCGCCGATCCGTCCCCCGTTCACGCGGTCGCGGCAGCGCTGGTCGGAATCCGGGGCGCCAAGTCGCACGCCAAGGTGTCGATGAAGGCCGAGCTCTCCCGGGTCGAGGTCAGTGGCCCGCCGGCCCTCGTGGCGGGCGCCGAATCCGCGGCTGATGACCTAAGGCGAGCCGGCAAGATCACCGGCGAACTGATCTTCACCCCTGACGAGTCCGCGAAGGAGATATCGGTCTCGGCTGAACTCGCCTGAGCCGTCCGGCTGACTCGATCGATCTACCGGTTGATCGAGTCAGTCGTCGTCTTCGTCGTCGTCTGACGACTCGTGATCGCGCTCCGACATCTTGGCGGCATCTTTGAGGGCCTGCTGCGCCGCTTTCGCGGCATTCTTCAGGGCCTGCTCGGTCGCCTTGGCGACCTGGTCGGTCGCCTTCTGCGCATCCTTCGCTGCCTGCTCCGCTGCCTTCTGCGCATCCTTGAGCGTCTGAGCGGCGAGCTTGGCTGCGTCCTTCGCCGCCCGGTCCGCTGCCTTCTGCGCATCCTTGCGGGCCGCCGCCGTGCTCGGAGCCTCAGGTGTCGTGCCGACCACGGTCGGGTCCACGGCTGCCGCCACGATGGGTGGGGACGGCACAGCAGTAGGGTCCGGCACGGGAGCGATCGGCGGCGTGGCTGGCGCCGGTGGACTGGTCGGCGAAGTCGGAGTAGCCGGTTTGGCCGGTTTGGCCGGTTTGGCC
>JARICB010000350.1 GCA_029264225.1 Nocardioides sp.
CACCGCACCCATGGTGGCGAGTCGAGCCGGGTCGGTGGCCAGGGCCGGGATCGTCTTGGCGATCCATTCCGGCGTCAGAGCATCGTTGTCGACCAAGAGGGCGCCACCCGCGTCGACCACGGTGCGGGCATTGGCGAGCTGTTCACCGTTACCGATCGGGAGCGGCACCAGGACCGTCGGAAGACCGACCGCGGCGGCCTCGATCAGACTCGAGGCGCCGGAGCGACAGATGACCAGGTCAGCGGCGGCGTAGGCAAGGTCCATCCGATCGACGTAGGAAGCCACCACATAGGGCACCTCGCTCGCGGCCGGCGCTGCCTCTCCCTTGGGCCCGACGACGTGCAGCACCTGGACACCGGCGAGAGCCAACGCGCTCGCCGCAGCGGAGACCGACTGGTTGAGCCGGCGAGCTCCCTGGGAACCGCCGGTCACCAGCAGGGTCGGACGGTCCGGGTCGAGACCGAAGAACGCGCGCGCTTCGGCTCGTCGCGCCGAGCGGTCGAGGGTGGAGATCATCCGACGGATCGGCAGACCGACATACTCCGCCTTCGGCAGAGCGGTGGCGGGGAAGCTGACGGCGACTCTGGTAGCGACCCGGGCCCCCACCTTGTTGGCGATGCCGGGCAGCGAGTTCTGTTCGTGGATGACGAGGGGGAGCTTGCGTCGCCGGGCCGCGAGGTAGGCCGGCATCGAGACGTAGCCGCCGTAGCCGACGACGACATCGGGCCGGACGCGGTCGAAGATCTCGAGAGTGGCACGGACAGCTCCGCTGAGTCGACCCGGCACTCGCAGCAGGTCGACCGATGGCTTGCGCGGCAGCGGCACCGGGGGGATCAGTTCGAGGAGGTAGCCGGCAGCGGGCACGACGGTGGTCTCCAGGCCACGCGCAGTGCCCAGGCAGGTGATCTCCACCGAAGGGTCGAGGCGACGCAGTGCGTCGGCCGTGGCGATCAGGGGCGAGGTATGACCGGCGGTGCCACCGCCGGCGAGAAGTACGCGCATCAGGGAAAACCTAGCGCCCGGCCGACAGGCCCGCCGACCGGTGGCGCTTGCGAGCAGCCAGGGCCCGCGCCGCGTCGGGCTCACGGCGGGCGAAACCGATCACCAGGCCGAGCGCTACCAAGGAGGGAAGCAGTGCGGAGCCGCCATAGGAGATGAGCGGTAGCGGGATCCCGATGACCGGCAGCACGGCGAGGACCATGCCGACGTTGATCATCATCTGGCCGAGCAGCCAGACCACGATGCCGAACGTCAGGTAGCGCACGAAGGGTTCTTGGGTGTGCATGGCAACACGCAGTGCCGCGAAGGCGATGGTGAAGAACAGGGCCACGATGAGCAAGGTCCCGGCCAGACCCAACTCCTCCCCCAGAACTGCGAAGATGAAGTCGGTGTGCGCCTCTGGGAGGTCGCCCCACTTCTGGTTCGAGCCACCGATGCCCTGCCCCAGCCAGCCACCGGTCGAGAGTGCATAGAGCCCGTGAGCGGGCTGCCAGCCGGTGTCGTGGTAATCCTTGAACGGGTCGGCGAACGTCGTGATGCGCGAGAGTCGCTCGGAATCCATGGCGGCCAGGAAGACGACCACGCTGCCGACGATGGCGATGGCCACCATGAAGAGCCGCGCGGGCGCCCCGACCACCCACAACATGCCCAGCATGATGGCGAACAGCACCAGCGCCGTACCGAGGTCGCGTCCCTCGACGACCAGGCCAGTGGCGAGCAGCATTCCGGGCACGACCGGAACGAGCACGTGGTGCATGGTCGCGAGGTGGCGTTCCTTGCGGGCGTAGACGTTGGCGGCCCACAGGATCAACCCGAGCTTGGCGATCTCCGAGGGCTGGATGGCGAGCGGGCCGAGCGGCAGCCAGTTCTGGTTGCCGTTGCGCTCCTCCCCGAGGAACGCGGTCAGGACCAGCAGTGTCAGCGACACCAGGTAGGCAGGCCAGGCCAGGCGGCGGATCCAGGCGATCGGAAGCCTGGAGGCGATCCAGGCGGCCGGCAGCCCGATCAGGACCCAGAGGAGCTGCCGCTTCACGACGGCATACGAATCGTCGTAGTAGCGCAGGCTGTAGACGCTCGAGGCGCTCAGCACCATGATCAGGCCGATGGTCAGCAGCAGCGCCGACGCCCCGAGCAGCAGGTAGTAGGAAGACAGCGGCTGGTCGAGCGCGGCGCGCAGCGCACGCCAGCGGCTGGTGATCGCTCGGGGGGCGTCAGGGGCTGCGGTGGTCACTGCCGCACCTCCCTCTTCGGCCTTCAGTCCAAGGATCCGGGGATCCGGCGGCGGACCGCGGCAGCGAACTCGTCACCTCGGGCGCCATAGTTGGCGAACATGTCCATGGACGCGCACCCCGGCGCCAGCAGCACGGTGTCTCCGGTGTGGGCAAGACGCACGGCCGCGTCGACGACGCGTTCCATCGGTGGTCCAGTCTCCCCGGCTCCGATGTCGATGACGGGCACATCGGGGGCGTGTCGCGAAAGGGCCTCCGCGATCAGGTGCCGGTCCTGTCCGAGGAGTACGACGCCTCGCAGTCGACCCCCCACGGCCTGCACCAGGTCGTCGAACCGGGCGCCCTTGGCCAGACCGCCAGCAACCCACACCACCGGGTCGTAGGCCATCAGAGAACTCATGGCCGCGTGCGGGTTGGTTGCCTTGGAGTCATCGATCCAGGTGACTCCCTCGAACTGCGCCACCTCAGCGATCCGGTGACCGTCGGGTCGGAAGGCCATCAGCCCCTCCCGCACCGCTTCCTGTGAGACCCCGTGGGAGCGGGCGAGCGCAGCGGCCGCGAGGGCGTTGGCCACGAAGTGGGGAGCGGGGGTGGCCCCTTGGCACAGGTCGTCCAGCGTGCAGAGCTCGGCCGCGCTGCTGGCCCGCTCCTCGATGAAGGCCCGATCGACCAGAATGTCTTCCACGATGCCGAGCATGCCGATGCCCGGCATACCGAGGGTGAAGCCGATGGCCCGGGCACCTTCGATCACGTCGGCCTCGACCACCAGCCGTTCGGTCTCCGGGTCGGCGACGTTGTAGACGCACGCCCGCTGGACCCGCTCGTAGATCCGGCCCTTGTCGCGCGTGTAGTCAGCCATCCCCGTCGCTGCGTCATACCAGTCGAGGTGATCCTCGGCGATGTTGAGCACCACGGCCGACTCGGCGCTCATCGACTGGGTGTAGTGGAGCTGGAAGCTGGACAGCTCGACCGCGAAGACGTCGTAGGGCTCCGGATCCATCACGGCCTCGACGATCGGTCGCCCGACATTGCCGACACACGCACTGCGGAGACCAGCGGCGGTCAGGATGGACTGGAGCATCTGCACGGTGGTGGTCTTGCCATTGGTCCCGGTGATCGCCAGCCAAGGTGCGGCGTGATCGGGGTCGCGCAGCCGCCACGCCAGCTCGACCTCGCCCCATACCGCGATGTCGCGGGCTGCGGCCTGCTTCAGCAACGGCGACGAGGGCATCCATCCGGGTGAGACCACGACCAGGTCGACGTCGTCGGGCAGTGTCTCGGTGGCGCCAGGTTCGAGTCGGATCGTTGCGCCAAGGCTCTCGAGGAGACGAGCCTTCTCGGCCTTCTCGGGTGACGTGCGCTCGTCGAGGGCTGTCACCGAAGCGCCGAGGAACAGCAGGTTGTCGGCCGCGGCGAAGCCGGAGACGCCGAAGCCGGCGACGACAGCGCGCACACCGTCCCAAGAGTCATGGCGACCGAGAGAGTCGAGCAAGCGTTCACTCATCCGATGCCGGCCACCCATTCGGCGTAGAAGATGCCGAGTCCGGCGGCGACGCAGAGCCCGGTAACGATCCAGAACCGGACCACGACAGTGACCTGTTCCCAGCCGAGCATCTCGAAGTGGTGGTGGAGCGGGGTCATCCGGAAGATCCGCTGCCCGGTTCCGGTCAGGCGTCGGGTCGTCTTGAACCAGCTCACCTGGATCATGA
>JARICB010000343.1 GCA_029264225.1 Nocardioides sp.
TCGAGGAAGGCGCGCAGCCCCCCGAACACCGCGTCGAGGGCGGCGACCACGGCGATCGGCAGGTATCGCTCCAGGCCCAGGGGGACGTCGGGGGCGAAGACGAGGCCGGCGAGCACGCCGAGCAACAAGCCCAGTGCTGCGATCACGGCTTGGCCCTTTCGTCGATCGAACGACCACCATCGTCGGTGGTCTTGGTCATGATGGTGGCTTGCCGCAGGGGCCGCAACGTTGCGGGGGGCAACCGGACATCGTCGACATTCTGCGCCACATACCCGAATCCGAGTTCATCGACGAGCCCGAACCACGCCAACCCGGAGCTCGATTCGAGCAGACGGGACTGGAGCGTGGCTCGGTCCCCGATGACCCTGATGTCGTAGGGCGGTGTGAGTGGTCGACCGTTGACGTGCACGGCCCGGTTGGTGTTGCGGATGCCGCCGAGGGCGACTATGCGCTGGTCGTTGATCGAGATCGCCTCGGCGCCTGCCTGGAAGAGACCGTTGACCAGCAGCGCGAGATCTTCGTCGCGCACTTCGTCGTTGACATCGGCATCGGGTGCACTTGTCACCTGGATGCGCACTCCGGGACCACGCACAGCGGCGTAGCCGGTGCGGATCTCGAGGCGACGTTGCCTGCTCTCCACGTCACTCAGTTGCTCTGCACTGGCGGCGTTACTCTCCTCCGCGGCCAGTGTCGCGTCGGTCAGGCTGCTGATCCGGCGCTGCAGACGCGCCACGTTCTTGCGGCCCGACTCGACCTGGCGGATCAGAGTCGCCCTGCCCAGTTCCTCGACGTCGGCATCACGAGAGGTCTGCACAGCCCCGATCGTGGCCATGGCGCCGAAGAGGGCAACGACCACTGCAGTGCTCCAGATCTTGATCCGCCTCGGGCTGGCGTCGCCCGCTTCGGCTTTGCGAGCCGCGACGTGGGCGTAGTCCTCGTCGAGGGAACGCTCCGTGATCAACGTCAGGAGCGGAGTGGTGACGTGCTGCGGTAGTCGTTCGCCCGGGCCCGGACGGGCATCCTTGTCGACCACGCTCAGTCTCCGGAGGTGGTCGTCCGGCGCGGCGTGTCATGCAGGAGTGTGCGCACCTGCCAGACGTAGAGCAGCCCCGCCCACCAATACAGTCCGATACCCCAGATCGCGAACGCCCAACCGAAGACCTCGGCCATTGTCGGCAGCACCCCCACGCCCTCACCGAGCAACAGCAACGGGAAGGCGTAGAGCAGATTGAAGGTCGCTGCCTTGCCGAGGAAGTGGACGGGCAGTGAGCTGTAGCCGCGAGTCCGCAACAGCGGCACCAAACCCCACAGCAGCAGGTCTCGCAGCGGCAGGATGATCGCCACCCACCACGGAACGATGTCGCGCAGCGCGAAGCCGATCACCACCGCCAGGATGTAGAGGCGGTCGGCGACCGGGTCGAGGATCTCGCCGAGGCTGGAGAACTGGTTGAGACGCCGGGCCAGGTAGCCGTCGAGGTAGTCGGTGATCCCCGAGACCAGGAGCACGACCAGGGCGAGACCATCCGCCTCCGGGCCGAGCAGCAGCCACAGGAAGAGCGGAACCCCGCCCAGACGCGCCATGCTGAGCAGGTTGGGGATCGTCCATACCCGGGAGTTGCCCGGCTGTTCGATCTGCTCCTGCACTGAATCGCCTACTGTCGCGCTCGTCTGGTCTGGTGGTCGGGACGACCACACCTTAGCGAGCCTCCCCCGCACTTCCGGCCCACTCGTTGTGCGAACCGTCACGGATCTCCCCGACGAGTTCCTCCAGCACGTCCTCCAACGTCACCAGGCCCAGCATCTCGCCCTCCCTGGTGACCACCCGCGCCATATGGGCTCCCCTGCGCTGGAGGCTCTCGAGCGCCTCGTGCAGCAGGTCGTCTGGCCCGACGGTGGCGAAGGGCCGCACCCATTTGTCGTCCACGGGCCGCTCGCGATGCTCCTCGTCACTTTGGAGCACGTCCTTGATGTGCAGGTATCCCACCAGTGTGCCGTCGGCTGCTTCCACCGGGAAGCGGCTGAAGCCCGTCGTGGCGCACATCGCCTCCACGTCCGCGCCGGTGGATCCTTGAACCACCGTCGAGAGACCCTCCACCTCCATCAGCACCGACGTGACGACCTTCTCGGTGAAGCCCAGCGCGCCCGAGAGCCGGTCATACTCGCCAGCCGCGATAATGCCTTCACCGCGCGACTCCTCGATCAGCGCAGCCACTTCCTCGCGGGTGAAGCTCGAGCTCACCTCGTCCTTGGGCTCGATGCCGATCAACCGCAGGATCGCGTTGGCAGTGAAGTTGAGGGCCACGATGAACGGTTTGAGGGCCATCACGATGAACATGATCGGCGGCCCGAGCACGATCGCTGCGCGGTCGGGACCCGCCAGGGCGATGTTCTTGGGCACCATCTCCCCGAGTACGACGTGCAGGTAGACCACCAGCGTCATCGCCACCACGAACGAGACGGGGTGCAGTGCCGCCTGCGGCACTCGAGCAACCTCAAAGACCGGCTCAAGCAGGTGCGCCACCGCGGGTTCACCGACTGCACCCAGGCCGAGCGAACACACGGTGATTCCGAGTTGGGCACCGGCCATGACGAGGGAGACCTGCTCCATCGCTCGCAGCGCCGTCCTGGCTGCCCGTGACCCCTGTTGCGCCCGCGGCTCGATCTGGCTGCGCCGGGCGGAGAGGAGCGCAAACTCCGCGCCTACGAAGAACGCGTTGAGACCCAGCAGCACGACCGCGACCAGGACACCGGTGAAGTCACCCATTGTTCTGCTCCGTGGTCGTCGGCCCGGTCACGAGCCTCAACTCGATGCGGTCGACGCGTAGACCCTCCATGGCTTCGACGGTGATCGTCGCCAGGTTCTGCCGTGGCTCCTCGGGGTCGGATCGATCGGGTACGGCGATTTCGACCCGATCCCCGACCTCGGGGATCTTGCCGAGTGCGTGCATGACCAGCCCTCCCAGGGTGTCGTAGTCGTCGTGCTCCGGCAGTTCCACACCGGTCGCGTCCTCCACCTCGTCGGGACGCAGGAGCCCCGACAGGGTCCAACTGCCGTCACGGCGCTGGCGGGCCCTGGCCCCGAGCCGGTCGTGCTCGTCGGAGATGTCACCGACGATCTCCTCGACCACATCCTCGAGCGTCACGATTCCGGCGTGGCCGCCGTACTCGTCCAGCACGATCGCCATCTGGAAACCGTCACCGCGCAGCAACTCCAGGAGCGGGTCGAGTCGCAGACTGTCGGGGACGACGATCGGTTTCACCATGATGTGGCGGACCCGGGTCGTCGCGCGTTCGTGCACCGGAAGGGCCACCGCGTGCTTGACGTGGACCGTGCCGACGACCGCATCCTCGGAGTCGAGCACCGGAAAGCGCGAGTTCCCCGTCTGTCGAGCCAGTTCGATGACCGTGGACGCGCGATCGGTCTCCTCGACGGTGGTGGTGCGCATCCGCGGGGTCATGATCTCCCCCGCGGTGCGGCTGCCGAACGACGCGCTGCGCTCCATGAGCCCGGCCGTTTCGGCGTCCAGGGTGCCCTGATCGGCCGAGCGCTGGACGAGCGAGGTCAGCTCCTCGGAGCTGCGCGCCGAGCGCAGTTCTTCCTGCGGCTCGATGCCGAGGCGACGTACGAGGGTGTTGGCCGACCCGTTGAGTGCGCGGATCGGCCACATGTTGAGCATCGTGAACGCCCGCATGAACCGCTGAGTCCTCCGAGCGGTGGCAAGGGGCAGGGCCAACGCCACGTTCTTCGGCACCAGCTCGCCGAACAGCATCGTCAGCACCGTGCCGAACGCCAACCCGATCCCTACCGCGATCCCCGGAACCCAGCCGACGGGCACCCCGACGGCCTCCAGCGGGCCGTCGACGAGACGCGAGATCGCCGGTTCCGCGAGAAAACCCACCGCCAGGTTGGTGACGGTAATGCCCACCTGAGCACCCGACAACTGGGTAGAGAGGTTGTGCAGGGCCTCCTGGACGCCGGCCGCCTGCGGATCGCCCTCGGCCACCGCCCGAGCGACGCTCCCCCGGTCGACCGTCACCAGGGAGAACTCGGCCGCGACGAAGAGTCCACAGATGGCAATCAGGGCCAGCGAGACGAGCAGAAGCAACCACGGAGTCACGCTCCAGCGTAAGGGCACGTACGCAGCCAACGCACGTTCTGGTGAGCAGACATCACTTTGGGTGCGGAACTGCAGACCCCCTATCCTGCTGGCTCCGACCAAGGCGACACAAGGGACAAGATGCAGGATTGGTTGCGTCGCGGTAGCACCGCGCTGCTCGTGTTGCTACTGGCTGCCGCCGGGGCCACGTTGGCCGATCAAACCACCGACGTCCCTACCGCAGGTCAGGCATCAGCCCCGGCCCTGGTGGTCGAGGTCCCCGCTTCCGAGCGACCCAACATCGTTTTCGTGATGGCCGACGACATGCGCGAGGACGATCTGCGCTGGATGCCTCACACCCGTGAACTGATTGCCGAGCGTGGGATCGACCTCTCCGACGCCATCTCGCCGCATCCGCTCTGTTGTCCTGCCCGGGCCGAGCTCGTCACCGGGCAATACGCCCAGAACAACGGCGTCCAGCACAACGCCGGCCCCTTCGGAGGGTTCCAGGCCCTCGACCCCGCGCAGGAGATCAGTGCCTGGTTCAGCCGGGCCGGCTACCAGACCGGTTTCGTCGGAAAGTTCCTCAACGGCTACACCGCGCGCGACGTCCGACCGGCCGGATGGAGCCGCTGGGATGCCCTCACTGCGGGCGTCTATGACTACTTCGACTTCGCCTTCGACAACGACGGCGCGACCAAGGTCTTCGAGAACAGCTATGTCACCGAGGTGATCGCCCGGCGGACCAACCAGACCGTGCGCGACTTTGCTCGAGTCGACAAGCCCTTCCTCATCTACTCCTGGCATCTGGCTCCGCACTACCGCATCAACAAGCAGGGCAAACCGGTGCCGCCACCCTCCGCGCCGGCCGACGCCGGGAGGTTCGCCGACGCCGTACCACCCTCGTTGGCCAGTCCGTCCTTCAACGAACGCAACGTCACCGACCAGCCTCGACCGTTTCGAAACCGCCGACTGGCTGACGTCGAGAGCATCATTACCGAGCACCGTGCCCGACTGCGTTCGCTCCAGTCGATCGACCGGGCCGTGGAGTCACTGGTGGAGACGCTGCGGAGCGTGGGCGAGCTCAACAACACCATCATCGTCTTCTCCTCCGACAACGGCTACTCGCTCGGCGAGCATCGATTCGTCGGCAAGAACGTGCTGACCCGGGAGGCGCTGCAGGTGCCTCTCCTGGTGCGCGGGCCGCGCATCGGCAGGGGTTCGGCCTCCGATCTGCCTGTCACCCTGGTCGATCTGCCAGCCACGTTCACCGCACTGGGCGGGGTGGAGGCGGGCTGGCTGCTGGACGGCACGTCGTTCGCGCCGACCCTGATCGGCCAGGACCAGCCGTTCCGCGACACCACGCTGATCCAGACCGGCGACACCGAGGGCGACGGATGGGCCTACCGAGGGGTGCGCACGAGCCGCTACCTCTATGGCGTCAACGGCGCCGACGGCTTCCTCTACGACACCCAGTTGGACCCCGACCAGCTGATCAACCGATTCATCGACCCCGGCTATGCCGAGATCCGGACCATTCTCGAGCAGCGACGGATGGAGTTGCTCAACTGCCGCGGACCGGCCTGCAACCAGACCTTCGGTGTGTTGCCCGAGCCCAGCTGAGCTCACCGTGATGTTGATGGTCTGTTGGGGCCATTCACAGGGATTCGGTGCCCACGCACTGCCGTAGCCACCTAACCTGTGCCTCGTGTCCCCCCTCCCCACGCTCAGTCCCGCGCGCCCGAAGCCGCAAGGTAAAGGCAAGAAGCCCGGGAAGAAGGCTGGCAAGCCCGGTAAGGGGAGTAAGGGCAGTAAGGGCAAGAAGAAGGGTGGCAAGAAGAAGCCGGCCCGCAAGACCAAGACCGCCCTCTCCGGCCCCGACCGGCACTTGGTGACGCGTTTTTCCTACGGCCTGGACAAGTCGCTGCGCCGCGACGTACGCCGCCTCGGTGCGGCCGCCTGGTTCGCTCGGCAACTCTCCCCGACCACCATCGCTGACCCGGCCGGAGGGGCACTGAAATCCTGGTGGCCCTCGCTGGGCAGGACTCCCCTCGACCTGTGGCAGCGCAATGAGGCCGAGGTCGAGGGCGGCTGGGAGGTCATGCAGAGCTACCAGCGCTGGGTGCTGATGCGTCGCGCCGTCTCGTCGCGTCAACTCCTCGAGGTGATGACGGAGTTCTGGGAGAACCACCTGCATGTGCCGATCGACGCCGACGGGGTCTTCACCCACCGGGTCGCCTACGGCGAGGCGCTGCGCGCCGGAGCCCTGGGCAAGTTCAGTGACCTCCTGTTCACCTCCACCACCCACCCGGCCATGGGGATGTTCCTCGACAACGCCGAGTCGACCGCCAGCAGTCCCAACGAGAACCTCGGGCGCGAACTGCTGGAGCTGCACACGGTGGGCCGCGGCCACTACACCGAGTCCGATGTCAAGGACTCGTCGCGGATCCTGACCGGCTGGCATGTGGACATGTGGACCACGTTCGCCGCGTCGTATGTCCGCGAGGACCACGCAACCGGCCCCGTTCGGGTCATGGGCTTCAGTGACCCGAACCGCTCGAGTGATGGCCAGGAACTGACTCGGCGCTACACCGACTATCTGGCAAAACACCCGGCGACCGCCCAGAACATCGCCCGCAGGCTGGCAGTGAAGTTCGTCCGCGACGAACCACCCCAAGCGCTGGTCGATCACCTGGCCTCGGTCTACCTCGCCCACGACACCGCCATCGTGCCGGTCCTCAAGGCGCTCGTTGCCTCCCCCGTCTTCAGTGCCTCGCGAGGCACCAAGGTGCGTGACCCGGGTGAGGACGTGGTCGCAACATGGCGCGCACTGGGGGTGAAGGCGCGGAGGCCGACGGCTCACGATTCAGCCGCCGAGGCGATCCTCTGGCAGACCAGTGACCTCGGGCAGTCGCCGTACACGTGGAGTCGCCCCGACGGGGCGCCGATCACGAACGCCGCCTGGGCGTCGGTCGGCCGGATGACCGGTTCGTGGCACATGCATTACTCGATGGCCGGCGGCTGGTGGCCCACGCGCGACCTCCGATACAAGTCGCCCAAGTCATGGCTACCAGCCAAGAAGGTGCGCTTCGACGACCTGGTGGAGCACCTCAGCCAGGAGATCCTCTCCCGGGCCGCCTCGAAACAGCTGCTGAAGGCCTGTTGTCAGTCCACTGGGCTTCGACGCAGCACCCGGATCGACCGCAAGCACGCGCTGATCAAGTGGGGCATGCCGATGCTGCTCACTACTCTGCTCGACTCCCCCGACCACATGACCAGGTGAGAAGATGACCGGCCCTTCCCCTTCGCCCGTAGCCGAGTGCTGCGCAGATTTCGCCCGGATGCGACTCTCGCGCCGCGCCATGCTCGGTACGGCGGCCAGCCTGGCTGGCGCCTCGGTCGTCTTCGGCGGCGCCGAGGTTCGCGCTTCCGCCGCGGCCGGCCTGGCCCCGGCCCCCTCGGTCCTGGTCGTCCTGTCGCTGCGCGGTGCTGCCGACGGACTCTCCCTGGTGGTGCCGCACGCCGACCCCGTCTACTACCAGGCTCGTCCGCGCATCGCGATCCCCGCCGACCAACTGCTGGCCCGCGACCCGATGTTCGGGCTGCACCCGTCACTTGCTCCCCTGCTGCCCCTGTGGAACGCCGGCCGATTGGCGGCAGTGCATGCCACCGGCCTACCCGCCCCCAACCGGTCGCACTTCGCGGCGATGGAAGAGATCGAGGACGCCAGCGCCGGTTCCGCTACCCGGGTCGGCTGGCTCAACCGGCTGATCGGGCTGGACGCCGTCACCAGCCCGGTGCAGGCAGTCGGCCTCGGTAGCGCCGTGCTCCCGACCTCGTTGACCGGCCCGGCCGCTGCCCTGGCTGCGGGAGGCGTGGACCGGATCTCGGTCTCCGGTACCGATGGTTCCGCTGCCGCACGTCGGCGGCGCAGCCTTGACACGCTGTGGGGCAAGGATCCCAGCCTGCTCGGCCGTGGCGCCCGTGAGACGTTCGCCTCGGTCGACACCTTCGCGCCCGTGGTCGAGGGACCGTCGGATCCGGCCAACGGTGCGGCGTACCCTCGCGGCGACCTCGGCGAGTCCCTCGCGCATGCCGCGCGCATCATCCGCGGCGACGTCGG
>JARICB010000379.1 GCA_029264225.1 Nocardioides sp.
TAGCGCGAATCCGACCGTTTACTGACGACGCCCTCGAGACCCTGTTGCAGCGTCGCCTCGAGGAGCATCGCGCCGTCCTCGTAGGTGTCCGGCACCTGCCAGGTCGTGTCAAGGTCGAGCCCCACGAGCAGTTCGCGGCGCCGGACCAAGGGCAGCCCGGTCAGGTCCTCGCCGTCGAGACGCAGCAGGTCGAAGACCATGTAGGTCGCCGGGACCTGCTCGGCCAGCCGGGCCGCCACGGCAGCCGATCTGACATGCAGTCGCTCCTGGAGCACCGAGAAGTCGGGCAGGTGGTCGACGTTGAGCCCGATGATCTCGCCATCGACGAGCAGGTCTCGCCCACCGGCCGGACTGTCGTGGATCTCCGGCCAGGCGATCGATGCGTCATTGCCGTTACGGGTGATGAGCCGGGCGCGCCCCGAGGCGCTGCCGGCCACATCAGCCAGGATCCGGACGCCGTCCCACTTCACCTCGTGCCACCAGCCCGCCCCCGTAGGGACGTCAGTGCCCTTCGAGGCGAGCATGGGACGCATGGCGCCAGTGTCTCAGTCGGTGCCGGAGGTCTCCACCAGTTGCGTGGCCGCCTCGGCGACCTTCCGATAGTCGACCTTGCTTACCGGTGTCCGCGGCACCTCGCCGACGAAGAAGATCGACTTGGGCGCCTTGTAGCTGGCGAGCAGTTCCTTGGTGTGGGCGATCAGGTCTGCCTCGGTGACGTCGGAGCCCTCACGGCGGTGCACCAGAGCAGTAACCTGCTGGCCCCAACGCTCGTGCGCCGTGCCCACCACCGCCGCGTCGAAGACCGCCGGGTGGCGCATCAGCACCGCCTCGACCTCCTCGGGGTGGATCTTCTCGCCACCCGAGTTGATGCACACCGAGCCGCGACCGAGCAGCACGATTGTGCCGTCCTCCTCGCGGCGAGCGAAGTCGCCGGGGATGCTCCAGCGCTTGCCGTCGATCACCTGGAAGGTGGCGGCGGACTTCTTCTCGTCCTTGTAGTAGCCCAGCGGCACCGTGCCGCTCCGGCCCAGCATCCCCTCTTCGCCGATGGCTGCGGGCTTGAGGTCGGGGGTGAAGACCTCGATGTCGGGGCCGACACCGAACTTGATCGGACCCGTGGCGGTGCCGTCGTCGAGGTTGGTGCCACCGGCACCGGTCTCGGAGGCGCCATAGGTGTCGAGGATGAACCGACCGGGCAGCGCCCGGGCGATCTCCTCGCGCACACCGCTGGAGAGGGGGGCTGCCCCGTTGGAGACGGCCATCAGGGTGCTCAGGTCCCACCGGTCGGGCTCGGCGAGGATCGCCTCGGCCACCGGTCGTCCCATGGCGTCACCCAGGAAGGTCAGGGAGACGACGCTCGCCTTCTGAACGAGGTCGAGCACGGTCTCGGGGGCGAAGTTGGCCTCGGTGTAGAGCGCCACCGTCTGTCCGGCTACGTGTCCGTTGCCCATGATCCACTGGCTGCCGCCGTGCATCATCGGGCCGCAGGCCAGCAGCACCATCGGGTTCTCCACGGCAACCGCCTCGGTCGCCAACTGCTCGACGGACTCGATCGGTGCGCCGTAGCGGGCTGCGTTGAGGGCCGCCTTGATCAGGTCCTCGTTGCGCCAGACCACGCCCTTGGGCTGGCCGGTGGTGCCGCCGGTGTAGATGACGTAGCGGTCGTCGCCGGTGCGGCCCTCGATCGTGCGCTCGGGCGAGGACGCGGCCAACGCTGCGTCGTAGTCCTCATCCAGGACGATCAGGTGGCGCAGTTTGCCGCCGCCCGCGTTGCGTGCCAGTTCGGCAAATTCGGGCGCGACGATCGCGGCCACACAGTCGGCGTTGTCGTAGAGATAGGCCAACTCTTCGGCGCGGTACTTGAAGTTGATGTTGATCGGAACGGCCCGCGCCTTGAAAGCACCGTAGAACGCATCAACCCACTCGATCCGGTTCGCACTGTGTACGGCGATGTGTTCGCCCGGCTTGATCCCGAGCGACACCAGGTGGTTGGCGAGTCGAGTCGACCGCTCGTCGATCTCGGCATAGGAATAGTGACGGTCGATCGTCCTGATCGCTGCCCGGTCGGGAATGGCGTCTGCCATGGCTTCGATGACGTCGGCAAGGTTGAGAGGTCGCTGGCTCATGGTCCATATGATCCCTATAGAACACGTTCTAGTCCATCCTTTGCTGGAGTTCGTCCGACCGGTCCAGAGGTGACGGGGCG
The DNA here is from genome assembly GCA_029264225.1 of Nocardioides sp. Lineage (GTDB taxonomy): Bacteria > Actinomycetota > Actinomycetes > Propionibacteriales > Nocardioidaceae > Nocardioides. Next base: position 2,207 of record JARICB010000379.1, read on the forward strand.
CGGGATACCCCCGATACTGGGAGGAACCGCTGTCGATTGAGAGGACTTTCCCCATGCGAGCCATCTGGAAGGGCGCCGTCTCCTTCGGGTTGGTAAGCGTCCCGGTCAAGCTCTACTCCGCCACCGAGTCCCACGACGTCTCCTTCCGGCAGGTGCACGCCAAGGACGGCGGACGGATCAAGTACCAGCGCGTCTGCTCGATCGACGGCGAGGAGGTGCCCTACTCCGACATCGCCAAGGGCTACGAGACCGAGGACGGGGAAATGGTCATCCTCAGCGACGCCGACCTGGCCGAACTCCCCTCGACGTCGTCGCGCGAGATCGCGGTGGAGAAGTTCGTGCCCAGCGACCAGATCGACCCGATGCTCTTCGAGAAGTCCTACTACCTCGAGCCGGAGAAATCGGGCGCCAAGCCCTATGCGTTGCTGCGCCAGGCCCTGCTCGACGCCGACCGGATGGCCGTAGTCACCGTGGCGCTGCGGCAGCGCACGTCGATGGCCGTGCTCCGGGTGCGCTCCACCGACGACGGGGACGTGATCGTGCTCCAGACGATGATGTGGCCCGACGAGGTGCGCACTCCGGACTTCTCGATCGACGCCGGTGACATCAAGACTTCCGAGGTCAAGATGGCCAAGATGCTCGTCGAGACGCTGGCCGGTGACTTCGATCCGACCGAGTTCGAGGACGACTACGCAGGCGCGGTGGAGTCGCTGGTGAAGACCAAGATCGAGGGCGGCGAGGTGAAGCGGACCGCGACCTCCACCAAGTCCTCCGGTGATGTCGTCGACCTGTTGGCGGCCCTGCAGAAGTCGGTTGCCGCGGCGAAGTCTGCGCGCGGGGAGTCGAGCGAGGACACGTCTGGCACCGCCGACACCGAGGAGCCGACCAAGAAGGCCACCGCCAAGAAGACGGCGGCCAAGAAGACGGCGAAGAAGGCTGCCACCAAGAAGAGCACCGCCAAGAAAGCCAGTTGAGGTCAGTCCCGGGTCCACTCGGGGAACGGACGGGCTGCCTCTATCTGCGCGCTGAGGCTCAGCAGGGTGGCTTCGTCATCGGTGCGTCCGACCAACTGGATCGCCACCGGGAGCCCATCAGGGCCGATCCCGGTCGGTAGCGAGGCGGCCGGGTTTCCGGCGACGTTCCACAGGGCCGCGTAGGCGATCGCCGGGAGCGCTGCGAGTGTGGATCCGATGGTGCCGCGGTCCATGTTCAGCCCGGCGAGTGGTGGTCGGTGCGCGATCGCCGGTGTGAGGAGGACGTCGACGTCATCAAAGATCCGGTTGGCCTTGGCCGAGACCGTCTCGGTCTGCCGTAGCGCCCAGTCGATGACGCGCGGACGCACCCACGCCCCGAGCCGGTAGGTCTGCCGGGTGCGCTTCTCCAGGCGCTCGAAGTGCTCGACCTGGTCTGCCTCACTGCGGATGCCGGCGAAGAATTGAGCCGTGAAGGCTGCCGTCGGGTCGGGGTATCGCGGGTTGACCTCCCGCACATCGTGACCCAGGTCGAGCAGCAGCCTGGCGGTCTGCTGGAGGGCCGCAACGTGGATCGGGTCCGGCCGGACACCGACAGTGACCGGTGTGGTCGACCAGCCGATCCGCAGTCGTCCCGGGACACGACCCGCCGCCTCGACGAACGGCTCGTCACCAGCAGCCGTGTAGAGATCACCGGGCAGGTTGCCGCGGATGACGTCGTAGATCAGGGCACTGTCGCGCACACTGCGGGTCAACGGCCCGACCGTGCCCAGCGCCCACCACAGGTGTGGGTGCGGCGCCGTGGATACCCGACCACGCTGGGGCTTGAGTCCGAACAGTCCGCAGCACGCGCTGGGGATCCGAATCGAACCGCCACCGTCGCCACCGATCCCGGCCGGCACCATCGCCGTCGTGACGGCGACCGCCGTACCGCCACTCGATCCGCCGGGAGTGTGTCGAGGCGACCACGGGTTGCGGGTGGTCCCGGTGGCCCGCGACTCGGTGTAGGGCCAGGCACCGAATTCGGGCATGTTCGTCTTCCCGATGATCACTGCACCAGCAGCGCGTAGCCGTCCGACCACCTCGCCGTCGGCCGTCACTGGCATCGTGTTGGCCAAGCCACCGAAGGTGGTGACGCAGCCCTCGACGTCCAACTCCTCCTTGATCGCCAGCGGCACGCCGTGCAGTGCACCGACCGCCGGTGTCGCATCGCGCGTGGCGGCCTCGGCCAGGGCTTGCTCACCCAGCACGCGGGAGAACGCGTTCAGCTCGCCGTCGAGTTCCTCGATGCGGGCCAGGCTGGCCGCTACGACTGCTCGGCTGGTTGTCTCGCCGGCAGCGATGCTCCGGGCAGTCTCGGTCGCGTCAGGGATCACCCGCCAAGGCTAGCGACCCGCAGGGCTCTCAGCCGATGGCCAGCAGGGACCGCACCACTCTGAGCCCGACCGAGAGTCGCGCCAGATCGGCTTCGTCGTCGCGACAGATCTCATCGAGGGTTTCAGCGGCTCGACCGATGACACTGGCGTCGGCGTCCTCCCATTCGGCCACTCGGGCAGGCGCAGAATCGTGGCTCGCCGTCGTCTTCAGTACGACGGCCGTGAGCTGCTGGTGGACGGCATAGAGGTCGTCGCGGACTGCGGCCCGAGCCATCGTGTGCCAGCGGTCATCACGTGGCAGCGCGAAGATCCGCTGCACCATGGCCGGCAACCCGAGTCGCTCCCCCAGCGCGAAGTGCACCTGAGCAACCGTGACCGGATCGAGCGAAAGGCTGTCGGCCGTCTCCACGATGCCCAGCAGGGCGTAGGCCGGGGCCAGCACGGCTACCCGGGTAGCGAGGTCGTCGGACACACCTTGAGTAGTCAATCGGTCGCGGCGGCCGATGAAGTCGTCGAGTTCGTGACCACTCATCACCGTCGGCAGCATCGCCATGACCGACTGCACGCGGGACTGGAAGAAGTCGACGGTGGCAACCGAGTCGAGCGGAGGCCGCCGGTTGTTGACCAGCCAGCGCGAGGCGCGCTCTACGAGGGTGCGCATCTCGATCCGCATCCGCGTCTGCCGTTCGGCGGGGACGGCGTTGTCCCACGAGCGGATCTCGTCGCGCAGCGCCAACGAGCCGAAGATCTCCCGGGCCACGAAGTTGGCGCGGGTCAGGTCTGCCACCGTGGCGCCGGTCTCCCCCGCCAGCCGCGGGATGAAGGTCATGCCCGCACCGTTGACCAGATCGTTGACTACCTGGGTCACGATGATCTGGCGGCGCAGCGGATGGTCCTCCATCGCGGGGACGTAGTCGGCCTGCATCCGCGAGGGGAAGTAGCCGAGCAGGTCTTCACGCAAGTAGGGGTCGTCCGGCAGATCGGAGTCGAGCAGCTCATCGGCGAGCACGATCTTGGTCCACGAGAGCAGGACTGCGAGCTCAGGCACCGACAACCCTTCGCCCTGGTCGATCCGGCGGCGTACCTGCCTGGTCGTGGGCAGCGCCTCCAGGTCACGGTTGAGCACACCTCGATGTTCGAGGGTCTTCATCCAGTCCTCGTGCACGTGCAGGAGAGGTACGGCGTGCGCTGCGGCGTTGGCGAGGGCAAGGTTCTGTTCGTAGTTGTCGCGCAGCACCAGCGTGGCGACCTCGTCGGTCATCTCGGCCAGCAGCGTGTTGCGCTTGTCCTCGGGCAGGTCGCCGCTCGCGACCACCCGGTCGAGGAGGATCTTGATGTTGACCTCATGGTCGGAGGTGTCGACCCCGGCGGAGTTGTCGATGAAGTCGGTGTTGATCCGACCACCCTCGCCTCCCCGGCCGTGACGGGCGTACTCGATCCGGCCGAGCTGAGTCATCCCGAGGTTGCCGCCCTCGCCGATACACCGGGTCCGAAGGTCCGCCCCGTTGACCCGGATCGGGTCGTTGGCCTTGTCGCCGGCGTCGGCGTTGGACTCCTCGCAAGACTTGACGTAGGTACCGATACCGCCGTTCCAGAGCAGGTCGACGGGTGCCACCAGGATCGCTCGCATCAACTCGGCGGGAGTCAGTGACGTGGCTTCGTCCTCGAGCCCCAGCACCTCGCGCACCTGGGGGCTGATGGTGATCGACTTGGCCGAACGGGACCAGACGCCACCGCCCTCGGAGATCAGCGACTTGTCGTAGTCCTGCCAGGACGAGCGAGGCAGGCCGAAGAGCCGCTCCCGCTCGGCGAACGTCGCCGCCGCATCGGGAGCCGGGTCGATGAAGATGTCGCGATGGTCGAACGCAGCGACCAGCCGGGTGTGTACGGAGCGAAGCATGCCGTTGCCGAAGACGTCGCCGGACATGTCGCCGATGCCGACGCAGGTGAAGTCCTCCTCCTGACAGTCGACTCCCATCTCCCGGAAGTGACGCTGCACCGAGACCCAGGCGCCACGGGCCGTGATGCCCATCGCCTTGTGGTCGTAGCCGACCGATCCACCGGAAGCGAAGGCGTCACCGAGCCAGAATCCGTAGTCGGCGGCCACGCCGTTGGCGATGTCGGAGAACTTCGCGGTGCCCTTGTCGGCAGCGACCACCAGGTAGGAGTCGTCGCCGTCGTGGCGCACCACCCCGGGCGAGGGCACGGTCTGGCCCTCCTCGAGGTTGTCGGTGATGTCGAGGAGACCGGAGAGGAAGGTCGTGTAGCAAGCGATGCCCTCGGCGAGCCACGCGTCTCGATTACTCGGGTCGGGCAGCTGCTTGCAGAAGAAACCGCCCTTGGCGCCGACCGGCACGATCACGGTGTTCTTCACCATCTGCGCCTTCACCAGGCCCAGCACCTCGGTACGGAAGTCGTCGCGGCGATCCGACCAACGCAGCCCACCACGGGCCACGGCACCGAACCTCAGGTGCACGCCCTCCACGCGTGGGGAGTAGACGAAGATCTCGAAGTTCGGCCGCGGCTCGGGCAGGTCGGGAATCGAGGCCGGCTCGAGCTTGAACGACATGTAGGGGTGAATCGAGCCGTCCCGGTCGAGCTGGAAGTAGTTCGTACGCAACGTGGCGCGGATGAGGTTGCGGTAGGAGCGCAGGATGCGGTCCTGGTCGAGGCTGACCACGTCATCGAGTGCGGCGGCCAGCTTGTCCTCGACCTCACTCATTCGAGCCACCCGCGCCTCGTCGTCGGCGGGCACGACACCGGAGCCAGTCTCGGAGCCGGGCTCGAAGCGCGCCTCGAAGAGGTCCACCAGCAGCCGGGTGATGTCGACGTTGCCACCGAGCGCCTGCTGGATGTAGTCGAGCGCGAACGGCGAACTGCCTTGGCGCAGATATTTGGCGTAGGCACGCAGCACGGTCGCCTGACGCCACGTCAGTCCGGCGGCCAGGACCAGCGAGTTGAAACCGTCGATCTCGTTCTGGGAGTCCCAGACCGCACGCAACGCGTTGCAGAACAAGGCACGCGCGCTGGGGGGCAACTTCTCGGGGTAGCGCAGGCCGAACTCATAGACATACGTGGATCGACCGAGCCCGGCGAGCTCATAGGGCCGCTCGTCGACCACCTCGACGCCCATCGAGGTGAGCATCGGGAGCACCTCGCTCAACGAGAGCGGCGGACCAACCCGATAGACCTTGAGCCGGTTCTCGTCGCTGTCACCTGGCGAGCGTTCGAGCAGTTCCAGATCGATTCCCTCCTCGGCCTTGATGGCCCGGAGCCGACCCACATCGGCGGCTGCGTCGGTCGGGGTGAAGTCCTCCTTGTAGGCCTCCGGGAATGACTCTGCCCAGGTGCGCGCCAGCCGCGAGCCCTCGTCCTCGCCGTACTCCTCGATGATGGCCTGGGTGAAGTCGTCGCGCCACGACCGGGCTGCTTCGATGATCTTCGGTTCGAGGTCGCTGACCTCGAACGAGGCAATCATCTCGCCGCGCGGCGGACGCACCACGAAGTGCAGCCGCGCCGTGGCCGCCTCGTTGACGCGCGCGGTGTATTCGATGGTGTCGCCGTGAAGCTCTTCCTTGAGGATCTGCGCGAAGCGTTCGCGCACCGTCGTGTTGTAACGATCGCGCGGCAGGTAGACGAGCACGGAGACGTAGCGTCCGTAGGTGTCGCGACGGGCGAACACGCGCGGCTGGCGTCGCTCGCGTGCCGACATGATCGACAGCACCGTCGGCGCCAGTTCGGCGGCCGGCGTGTGGAACAGCTCGTCGCGGGGATAGTTCTCCAACGTGTCCAACACAGCCTTGCCTGCGTGGCTGCGTGGATCGAAACCGCACCACTTCAACACGTCGGCCGCCTTCTCCCGCAGCAGTGGGATACGGGTCACCGACTCGGTGTAGGCCGCGCTGGAGTAGAGGCCCAGGAACCGACGCTCACCGATGACGTCACCGTGAGCGTCGAACGTCTTCACACCGACGTAGTCGAGGTAGGCCGGGCGGTGCACCGTGGCGCGAGAGTTTGCCTTGGCCAGCACCAGCAGGGTCTTCTCTCGGGCCTTGTCGCGCACGATGGCCGGCAGCCGGGCGAAGGACTGCGACATGTCCTGATCGGCGCGCAGGATTCCGAGGCCGGTCCCCGGCAGGGCACGCAGCGCCCACTCCTCACGGCCTTCGTCGGCCAGTTCCACCAAGTGATATTCGCGGTAGCCCAAGAACGTGAAGTGGTCATCGGCCAGCCAACGGATGAAATCGCAGCCCTGCTGGATCTCGGCATCGCTCAGCGGCGGCGGGTTGTCCTGGATCTCCGCCACGACCGCCAACGCCCGATCGCGCATCTTCGACCAGTCCTCGACTGATTCTCCGACGTCGCGCAGCACCCGCTCGAGTGCTCCGACGACCTCGTCCATCTCGGCCTGATCCACGATGCGGTCGATCTCGATGTGCATCCATGACTCGGCGAGCACATCACTCTCAGTGTCGCTGACTTTGCCGTCCTCGATGATGCTGACGGCTCGGAGTTCACCGGTGATGTCGCGGGTGACGCGGAACTGCGGGTGGATGACCGCGTGCACGTTGTGCCCCAGCCGCATGAGCTCCATCGTTACCGAGTCGACCAGGAACGGCATGTCGTCGGCGACCACCTCCACGACCGAATGGCCACCCGATGACCAACCCGCCTCACTCGTGCTGGGCGTGATGACCCGCACGGCCGTCGTACCCTGCGGTCGAGAGGCGGCGCCCGCGTAGTGCGACGCGAAGGCCCCGTAGATGTCCGCCGGAGCGCGCCCGGTCAGGTCTTCGGCTGCGACATGTCGGTAATAGGCGGCCAAGAGTTCCCTCACCTGGCCCGGCGGCGGGCTGCCCGGTCCGGCGGCCGCCGTAGCGGCCGCGCGAGTGAGCAGATCGGTCTTGGCATCCTCGGAGCTCGACACGTCTCCGACCCTAGGCTGCCCGATGTGACCCACACAACACGGGTGCGTACCCATCCGTAGTTACGGGTTGCCCGGCCGTGGTCGCGTCGGCGGCTGGGTCATGATGTTGCATGGCCACCCGACTGAGCAAACAACTCCACTACGACGCCAGCGTCGATGCTGTCGCAGCGATGCTGGCTCACCCGACCTTCCGAGAGGCCGTGCTCGAGACCCAGCGCGTCCTGCGTGGCTCGGTCTCCATCGAAGGATCACAAGTGCGCATCGAACAGGTGCAATCGGCCGGCCGTATCCCCTCGTTCGCCAAGAAGTTCGTCGGCGACGAGATCACCATCGTGCAGACAGAGTCGTGGACAACCCCGGGCGCAGCTGAGGTGCGCTTGGCGATCCCCGGCAAGCCGAGCGACATCGCGGGTTCGGCCACGCTGGCTCCCGGCGTCTCCGGCGGCACCGTCGAGACGATCGATCTGTCGATCAAGGTCGCCATCCCGCTGGTGGGCGGCAAGATCGAGAAACTGATCGCCGAGCTGTTCGAGCGGGCCCTGGACAAGGAGCACGCCGCCGGGATCGCTTGGCTCGCCAGGTCCTGACCCGCCGCGTTGGACATGCCCGGGGTGGCCCTGGAAATTCACCGGCTGGCCGGTGAATCCCTAGGTTGGCCCCCCAAGCATTGGTCACAAACCTAGGGAAATGATCTCGAAGTTCGGGTTCCCACAGTCAGAATCCAATGGGATTGAACGACGTGTCCAGTCCGACCTTCGCCACCACGCAGTGGTACGTCGCAGCTGCCCCAGTCCGGACCCGAACTGGGATACGGCGGAAGCGACGTCTTCGTGGTGCCCGATGGACGCACGCCAATCAGCAACCTCAAGGCTGTGGTTGGCTTTCTCGAACCCACGACCTGCCCGGTTCCGCGGAAACCCCGGGCACTCGCGGATCCGGTCAGGCAACGCCTCAGGCAGCCGAGATCAGGAGTTCTCGTCGTTGGCCCGATCCTGGCGCCGACGGATCCAGATCACCAGGCCGAGGAGTACGAACGGGCCGAACGCCAGGAGCAGGGTGAGAGCTTGTTCGTAGGGGTGGAGCGCCCCCATGTGCAGCGGTGTCACGACGCTCACTCGGTGTCCATGTGTGGGTAGCGGAAGTCCTTCGGCGGCACGAACGTCTCCTTGATCGAACGCGGCGACGTCCAGCGCAGCAGGTTGCTCGGGGCTCCTGCCTTGTCGTTGGTGCCCGAGGCACGGCCACCACCGAACGGCTGCTGGCCGACGACGGCGCCGGTGGGCTTGTCGTTGATGTAGAAGTTGCCGGCGGCGAAGCGCAGCTCGCGTTGCGCCCAGGCAATGGCGGCGCGGTCCTGCGCGATGATCGCGCCGGTGAGGGCGTAGGGCGCGAACGACTCCATCTGCGCGACGACCGACTCGAAACGGGCGTCGTCGTAGACGTGGACGGCCAGGATCGGGCCGAAGTACTCCGCGGAGAACATCTGGTCGGTCGGGTCACTCGACTCCACGATCGTGGGGCGCACGAAGTAGCCCACCGAGTCGTCGGTCTGGCCGCCGGCAAGGAGGGTGAGGTGCTTGGTGCGCTTGACCCGCGCGATCGCTGCCTGGTGCTTGGCGAAGGCTCGGTCATCGATCACGGCGCCCATGAAGTTGGCGAAGTCGGTGACATCGCCCATCGCCAGCCCCTCCGTGTCGGCGATCAGCTGGTCCTTCATCTTGTCCCAGACCGACTTCGCGACGTAGGCACGCGAGGCGGCGCTGCACTTCTGGCCCTGGTACTCGAACGCACCCCGCAGCATCGCGACCCGCACCACGTCGGGGTCGGCGCTGGGGTGGGCGACGATGAAGTCCTTGCCCCCGGTCTCACCGACGATGCGCGGGTAGGCGCGGTAGGAGGTGATGTTCTCCCCCACCGTGCGCCACAACTGCTGGAAGGTCGGCGTCGAGCCGGTGAAGTGAATGCCGGCGAGGTCGGGGCTGGCCAGCGCCACCTGGGAGACGTCGAGACCGTCACCGGGGAGCATGTTGATGACGCCGGGCGGCATCCCGGCCTCCTCCAGCAGCTCCATCGTCAGGGATGCGGCAAGCTGCTGGGTCGGCGACGGCTTCCAGATGACGGTGTTGCCCATCAGCGCCGGGGCGGTCGGCAGGTTGCCGGCGATCGCGGTGAAGTTGAACGGCGTGATCGCGTAGACGAAGCCCTCGAGCGGGCGGTGGTCGGTGCGGTTCCAGATGCCGGGGCTGTTGGCGATCGGCTGCTCGGTCAGGATCTGCTTGGCGTAGTGGACGTTGTAGCGCCAGAAGTCGATCAGTTCACAGGCCGCGTCGATCTCGGCCTGGTAGGCGGTCTTCGACTGGCCCAGCATCGTGGCGGCATTGATCCGCTGGCGCCACGGGCCGGCGAGCAGGTCGGCGGCCTTGAGCATGATCGCGCACTTCTCGTCGAAAGGCATCCGCTGCCACGGCAAGGCAGCAGCCTTGGCGGCCTTGATCGCGGCCTCGGCGTCCTTGGTGGTGGAGTTCTTGAACGTCGCCAGCACGTGCTGGTGGTCGTGCGGCTGCAGGACCTTCATCTCGACGCCGCCGCCGTTGCGCTTCTTGCCGTCGATGTGGGCACGCAGGGTGTGCTGCTTGGCCTCGAGGCGGGCCAGCTCCGCCACCAGTTCAGCCCGTTCGGGACTGTGGGGGGCGTAGGTCAGGTTCGGCTCGTTGGTGGGAGCCGGTGGAAAGGTGATGGCGTCCATGAACCGACCTTAGCGACCGGCGAGCAGCTCGGGGATCTCCTGGGTGGCATACCAAGCCAGGTCGTCGTCGGGGTCGGCGTCGTCCTCGGTGTCGATGTGTACGGCGACCACGAGCCGCATCGGGATCTCGCCGGCCTCGGCGCTGGCCGCGGGTTCGAGCTCGGCCACCAGCACCACCCGACGACCCGGTTCCTCGAGCAACGCCGCCGACGCGTCGGCGGCGCTCATCAATGCGGCGTACTCCGCCTCCTCCGAGTCGTCCTCGGCCCTGACTCGCTCAATGCTCGCCGGCACCACCCCGCGCTCGTCGTAGTCGGCAAGTCCAGCGACGGTCGTCGGTAGATAGACGCGATCATTCATGGCTTCTTGACACCTTTCACCGCGGGCGACTTCTTGCGACCCCGTGGCGCCCGCTGCCGGGTGTCGCTGGCCGACTCCTTGAGTTCCTCGAGCGCCTCCAACAGGCACTGGCCGAAGACGGCGATGTCTGGCAGCGCGTCCCGGTCGGCGGTGATGCCGTAGAAGACACCACCGTTGTAGGAGGTCACGCCTACCGACATCGCGTGATCGGGCAACAGCGGAGGGACCGGGTAGGTCTCGACCATCGTGGCGCCGCCCGCATAGAGCGGAAACTGCGGACCGGGGACGTTGGTCACCGAGAGCTGGAATCCGCGCCGCAACTCAGCGGCTGCCACTCGCGAACCGAGGGCGTGGAACGTTGTGGGCGCGAAGCCGGCGATGCCGGCCAAGCGGTCGGCCGCGACACCGCGACCGGTCTCCTT
>JARICB010000402.1 GCA_029264225.1 Nocardioides sp.
GGTCTGCGAAGTTGGCAGATTTGGGGCGCGCGTTCTGCGAGTCGCTTGATACCCCCCATGCCGACCTTGCCTGTCCGGGCGACACCACCTGGGCTCCTCCCGAACTTCTCTATGGCTGGCCGGACGACAGAGTACGCACTCGGCGTGACCGGGAATTGTCCGACATGTTCAGTCTGGGTTCGTTCCTTTGTTTCACGCTCGTCCGGGTCCCGTACGGCGCCCTACTGGCTATGGAATTAGAGCGGGAAAACTCTTGGGAGAACTGGCAAGGGGGATACGAAGCGGCCCGAGCGCTTCTAGCCGACGCGCACGAGCAAGCTGTCCGGCGTTTACAGGAGGTCGTAGACCAAGCCATACGCCCTGATGTAACGGAGTTGGTGGCAGACATGTGTCATCCGCTCATTGAAGAGCGCGGACGAATGTCTCGACGCGGCGGCGGCCAAAGTTCCTTCCTGCTTGAGCGCTATATCAGTCGGCTTGACCGTCTTTCGAAGCAACATCCGGTTCGGGGGGAGGGTACGTCATGACCGCACGTGGTCAGACAGAGAACCGTCGCCTCCTGCCACGGTGGCGTCCCTGGCAGATGGCCCTCTTGTTGAAGGAACTGGCGCCGACGCGACCCATGCGCGCGCCCGACCGTTTCGCCCCGGCTCTGTCAGCGTCGCTTGCCGCGTGGAACCGCTCGCCGACCCCCACGCGAGGCGCGGAAGTGTTAGCAGCCGCGCTGAGTCACAACGATGTTGATCAGGAAGTTGTGGCCCAGGTCGCGGCGACCATTCGCGATGGTTATGTGACCTCGCCGCTGCGTACATTGGCAGGACGAGTGCTCACGGATCAAGGACCGCCTAACGACAGCGCGGAGGTGGACTCTCCCTTCAGCGAGTATTACGACGAGGATGCCGCGTATCGCCATATCTCGGAACTGCGCGCGCGCACGAGGAGGTGGCCGCGGAATGCGTTGACCTGGATGGATCTGAGCCGTGCGTACTTCGCCCAAGGACTCGACCACCAAGCTCGTCGGTGCATCGAAGTGAGCCTGGCCCTCGATCCGAACAATCGGTTTCTGGTTCGATCGGCAAGCCGATACTTGGTGCACGAGGGCGACGAAGATAGGGCCCGCAGGGTTGTCGAAAACGCCTCCGGTCATGGTGAAGATCCATGGCTGATGAGCGTCACAGTCGCGTTGGCTGGTTCCTCGCGTCGGCAGACTCTGCGCCATGGTCAGGCGCTGGTCGAAGGCGGTTCGATCGCCCCGTGGCACGTTGGCGAGCTCAGTGCGGCTTTGGCAACACGAGAAAGCGCCAACGGTGCGTCACGTATGGCAAAGCGTTTGATGAACAGGGCTTTAATCGATCCCACTGAGAATGTGCTGGCTCACGCTGAGTGGGCCGGTCACTTGATACGCGACGATGTACCCCGACCGCAGACGCTCCCTCTCCCGCCGCACGAGGCTCTCGCCCGCCGCCACGCCAAGCGGCTTGAGTGGGCTTCGGCCGCACATCATGCGTGGCAGTGGCATCTAGACGAGCCGTTCTCGCCGCTTGCCGCCGGGACTGGGTCTTGCTACGCGATATACGCGCACAACTTTGAACAGGCCCTCAGGATGACGACGGCGGGCCTCAAGGCCAGCCCTGCTGATGCTCTGCTTTTGAACAATCGGGCTTTTGCAAGCGCGTGTCTGTGGCGTTTGGACGATGCCGCGTCTGACTTGAATCAAATTGACTTTAAGAACGCGAATCCAAATGACGCGGCCTGCGCTGTAGCGACGGCTGGCTTCGTGGCGTTTCGCGCAGGGGATCCTGAGACCGGACGTCGGATGTACGAACGGGCTGTCAGATACTTCACGAGCCGCCGCGAGGCCGATCTGGCAGCGATGGCAACGATCAATCTGGCGTCCGAAGAGACTCGAGTGCGTTCTGAGGCCTCCGCGCAAACTTTGGCGCGCGCTGCCGAACTGGTGCGTCAGTCCCAGTCGCCGGAGGTGGCCGAGGCTTGGAAGCGCTTGGAAGCCAGCCGCGTACTCGGTGCGCCACCCGAGGCGCAGGAAACGTCGAGTGACTTCGGTTGGGTGCTACTGCAACTCCCAGATATCACGCCTCCTGACTAGTAGCACGGTTCGCTGCGTTGACTGTCCTGTTAGCGGCGCGGAACACAATTGCGACGAGGAACGGCGAGGAGACGCAGCGCGGTTCGCCCGTCAGCGTCTCCTGCTGACAGGTTCGGTGACGGCTCGTGATTGGGCAGACAGTTCCCGCGCCCCGCGGTGACACCTCGCTCGCCGGAATCGGCTGAGGCCTCGCTACGGTCCACCCACACCCGAGCGAGGTGCTTCCCCGGCTCTAGGGCGATGCGTCATTCTGGGTTACTAGAGACTTTCAGCAGGATCGGTGTCCGGCCAGACTCGATCTAGGTGTCCGGCGGAATGCTCTCTATTGGGTTGCCCACTCGGCTTGCTGGGTGTGGCTCGCTTACCGGTATGCGGACCGCCGGACACCGTGGCGAGGAGTGGCTCCAGAGGGGACTGCCCAGCTCGTAGTAGCACTGCCCGACTCGCCGACCTATCAGTTCGGAGGAGAACGGAGAGCGCTATGGAGAAGGTCATCATCGGGGTCGATCCCCACAAGCTGTCGGCCACTATCGAGGTCGTCGACCATGACGAGAAGTTGCTCGGCTCTGGTCGGTTCACGACCGATGGCCCCGGCTATAGGTCCATGAGGACCTACGCGAAGACCTGGCCCGATCGCGTCTGGGCCATCGAGGGCGCAACCGGCACCGGGCGTCCCCTTGCTCAGCGTCTGCTCGAGGCCGGCGAGCACGTGGTCGATGTCCCGGCCAAGCTCACCGCCCGGGCCCGGATCCTCGACACCGGCCACAACCGCAAGACCGACGCACGCGACGCCCACTCCGTGGCCGTCGTCGCGGTCCGCACCGAGGGCTTGCGCGTGCTGCAGATCGACGGCGAGCTCGAGGCGCTGCGGATGCTGGTCGACCGTCGCCAAGCACTGACCAGCCGCCGGGTCCAGAGCGTCGACCGACTCCAGGCGCTGTTGGCTGAACTCCTTCCAGGGCAGGCCAAACGCGACCTCACCACCGGCCAGGCCAAGGCGATGTTGGCGCGCGTGCGACCTAGAGACATCGCCGGAAAGACCCGCCGACGGATCGCTGCCGAGGAGCTCGCAGACCTGATCGTCATCGAGTCGAAGATGAAAGCTGCCACCGCGGAGTTGAAGGCCCTGGTCCTGGCGCGGGATTCACGGCTGATGGACATCCACGGGATCGGTCCGGTCGTCGCGGCCCGAATCCTGGCCGACGTCGGGGACGTCAGTAGGTTCGCAGACCGGAACCGGTTCGCGTCCTGGACCGGCACCGCACCCATCGACGCATCCTCCGGGGAGAACAACCGGCACCGACTCTCACGCGCCGGGAACCGGAAAATGAACCACGTCATCCACATCGCCGCGGTCACCCAGATGCGCCTGGACACCGAGGGCCGGGCCTACTACCGACGCAAGCGAGCCGAGGGAAAGAAGCCCCTCGAAGCGATGCGCTGCCTCAAGCGACGAATCTCTGACCTGATCTACCGCCAGCTCCTCACCGACGCCCAACGGGCAGCTGGCACGGGCCCGGGAGGGCACTGCGGGGCGACTCAAGAATCCAGCGCGGTCGACCTGCCCCCGCACATCGACACTTCGGATCAGCCACTTCCCGGACCCGCGAAACCGACGTTACAACCGACATCGCATCACCGGAAGATGACCAAGGAGAACGCCCTCGCATCCGCCTCTTGA
>JARICB010000355.1 GCA_029264225.1 Nocardioides sp.
GGGGTCAGCTCGACGCGCTCGAGCGCGACAACAAGCTCGACTTCCTGCGTGAACCCGACCTCGGGTTCGCCTGGGCGGCCTACCGGTGGGCCGAGGGCGACGACCTCGACGATGTGCTGCGCGGGACGGATCTGGCCGCCGGCGACTTCGTCCGCTGGGTCAAGCAGTTGCTCGACCTGGCCGGCCAGGTCGCCGACGCGGCCGGGGGCACGCCGCTGCGGGCCACCGCCCGTTCGACAGTCACGGCGCTCAAGCGTGGCGTTGTTGCCTACTCGTCGGTGACCGACTGACCCCAGTGGGTCAGCGGGCTGCCAGCACGGCGGTGAGTCGCTCGACGGGGCTCGAGAGACCCCAGCGTTCGGCCAGCTCGGCCAACTGGGCCGGGTCGGCCGGAGACTGGGGGAGGGCGGCGTCGGGGCGCTCCAGGTCGATGTCTCGAGCCACCGCCACGACGGTCGGGGCGACCGCGAGGTAGTCGGCTGCGGTCGTGACCTTGTTGCGGGGTCCCGGTGCCAGATCGGAGTCGGGATCGGCTGCCGCGGCCCGGATCGCGTCGAGGTCGCCGTACTTCAGCAGCAGTGACGACGCCGTCTTGTCACCGATTCCCGGTACTCCGGGGAGACCGTCCGAGGCGTCGCCGCGCAACGTTGCGAAGTCGGCGTACTGCTGCGGCAGGACGGCGTACTTCTCCACCACCGTGTGCTCGGTGACCCGATCGTGCTTGCCGACACCGCGAGCGGTGTAGAGCACCCGCACCTGCTGCTCGTCATCGACCAACTGGAAGAGGTCACGATCACCGGTCACAATGTCGACGGGCATGCCGGCGGCCGTTGCCAGGGTGGCAATCACGTCGTCGGCCTCGTAGCCGTCGGCCCCGAGAATGCAGATGCCGAAGGCGTTGAGCACCTCGATGATGACGGGGATCTGGGCCTCGAGAGGATCGGGCACCTCTTCGATGTCGGGCACGTCCCCGGGCCGTACGGCGACCACCCGATGTTCCTTGTAGGAGGGGATCAGGTCGACTCGCCACTGCGGGCGCCAGTCGTTGTCCCAGCAACACACCAGATGTGTGGGCTCGTATTCACCGACCAGGCGCGAGATGAAGTCGAGCAACCCGCGCACCGCGTTGACCGGGGTGCCGTCCGGCGCCTTCACGGAGTCGGGGACACCGAAGAACGCGCGGAAGTAGAGGGACGCGGTATCGAGGAGCATGAGTCGCTGTGCGGTCATTGGCAGATCCTTGCACGCTCGCACCGCTAGCCTGTCGGTCGTGACGACGTCAGAGGTTGAGGCTACCGACCGCAAGATCCTTACGCTGCTGGCCGAGGACGGCCGGATGTCCTACACCGACCTGGGCAAGGCCACCGGACTCTCCACCTCCGCCGTGCACCAACGCGTCAAGCGGCTCGAGCAGCGCGGACTGATCAAGGGCTACGGGGCACAGATCGACTACGAGCAGACGGGGCGCCCACTGACGGCCTTCATCTCGATCACCCCCATCGACCCGTCCCAGCCCGACGACTATCCCGAGCGGTTGGTCGCCATCCCCGAGATCGAGTCCTGCTGGTCGGTCGCGGGCAACGAGTCCTACATCCTCAAGATCCGGGTCCCGACCCCCGTCGACCTGGAGAACCTGCTCGCCCGGATCCGGCTCGCGGCCAACGTTTCCACCCGGACCACCATCGTCCTGTCCACGCCGTACGAGAACCGCTCGATCTCCTGACCCGGCCTCCGCCCCCTGGCCCCGGCCCAGACCCCCGACGCGGTTCGGCCGGGTGGGCGCTGGTCCCCCGGTTAACCGGGGGAATCGACACTTCTGGGGGCCTGCAACCCCCCAGAAGATGACGGAAACCCCGGGAGGTCACACCGGTAGCGGCTTGCGCGAGGCCAGCAGCCTCCCGATCCGGCGTGCCGTGGCGATGGGATTCTCCAGATCCACCCACGTAAGGCGAATGCAGATCCACCCCGTCAATTGGCAGATCCTCTCTTCTCGCCTCTTCTCTCGCATCAAGAAGTCATCCAGGGACTCCCCGGGTCGTCGGAACTTCTCGTACTTCACCTTCCCGTCGAATTCGAGGAAGACCCCATACTCCGCCCACGCGAAGTCGACACGCGCGAACGCCAGTCCTTGCTCATCGAAGATCTCCACCTGGGGCTCTGGTCGGGGCAGGTGCTGCGCCCAGCACAGGTAGTCGGTGCGGGTCTCCGCCACGGACTCCATGCGGCTGTCAGCCAGGTGTAGCAGGAGGTGGTTGGAGAGCGTCTCGGGCCAGTGTTTGAGTTCCTGCGCGGCCTCGACGAGCTCGACTTCGGTGATCAGCCCAATGTGCAGCATCCCGTTGACCACCACCAACGCAGGTTCGAGCGCGGCCATCGTCGAGACCTCGATCGCGCATCGGGGGGCACGTGAGACACGAACGCCGTTGACCTCCTCAACGGACTCCTCGGCCAGTACGCCTCCGTGGTGAACGACGCCGGCCTCTCGACGTTCCCCGCACGCATCAGTTCGGGTTGTATGGACCTCGTCGTACGAGATGTTCCACACCGGCACTCCACGCTCGATGGCTGCAGACACGTGCGTCAACGCCATCGATGGATGGCCTGCCCTGAGCACTGCTCGGGCGGTGAGGCGGTGCTGATCCGCCGCCGAGCAATCGCGCCACAGTTCGCCGCTGACGTAGGCACCGCGCCTGATTCGGTGCAGCGCTCCCTGCTTCACCAGCCGGCGAAGCTGCTGGTCCGTGTAGCCGTCATGCAGTAGTTCACGCCTGAGGCGGACTGTGCCGGTCAGGTCCCGGAGAGTTGGTTTCTGCATGCCATATGAATGCCCTCGATGCGTACCGACCCAAACGCTCCGTCGTACCCCTGTGGATAACTCGCTCGGTACCGCACCGGCCGCTGGACCTCTCGAGGTTTCCGTCATCTTCTGGGGTGTTGCAGGCCCCCAGAAGTGTCGATTCCCCCGGTTAACCGGGGTTCCAGTGACACAGGTAGCGATGCCGAGGGGGAGGAGGGAGCCTAGTGGGCCTGGAGGGCTGCGAGGCGCCGGGAGGCGAGGGCCACCTCGGCAGCCTTGAGGGCCGACTGTTCGAGGCCACCGTGCTCGGCCCACCACTGTTGACCTTCGGCAGGCAGGGTGTGGATGGGGTCGTAGTACTCGTAGGTGCGCGACATGGCGTCCTCGGAGGTGGCCTCGATCGAGGTCCGGTAGTTCTTGGTCCAGTAGGAGATACCGCGCTCGGTGTCGTACTCGGCCAACTGATGCACCCAGCGCTTGCCCACGAACGGCACGTCGCACACGATCCGCGGGGTCGCGAAGCCAGGCAGGTAGCCCATGATGTGGTGCTGCAACCGTTGCGCATCGGCGACCGAGACCCGCCAGTGCTCCGAGTACGGGATCATGTCGCACATGTAGAAGTAGTAGGGCATGATCTGCGCGCCGTCGAGCAGCCGGAAGCACAGGTCGAGCAGGGCATTCGGGTCGGCATTGACGCCGTTGAGCAGCACGCCCTGGTTGCGTACGTCGCGCAGGCCGGCATCCAGCATCGCGCGGGTCGCCTCGGCCACGAGCGGGGTGATCGAGTTGGCGTGGTTGGTGTGCGTGTGCATGGCAATCGATACGCCGCGCGCACGGGCGAGGGTCGCGACCCGGGTGACGCCCTCGACGACCTCGGGCTGGAGCCAGTGCTGCGGCAGCCCGATCAGTGCCTTGGTGGCGAGTCGGATGTCACGGATGTTCTCGATCTCGAGCAGGTCGGTCAGGAAGGCCTCCAACCGCGGCCACGGCATGTTGGCCACGTCGCCACCGGAGACGACGACGTCGCGCACCTGGGGGGTACGCCGCAGGTAGTCGAGCATGTCGCCGACCCGGTCGGCCGGTTTGCCGGTGAACTTGAGCTTGTCGATCACCGGCGTGGAGTTGCCCACCAGGTCCATCCGCGTGCAGTGCCCGCAGTACTGCGGGCAGGTCGGCAACAGTTCGGCCAGCACCTTGGTCGGGTAGCGGTGGGTCAGCCCTTCGGTGGCCCACATGTCGTGCTCGTGCAACGAGTCGCGGGTGGAGTGCGGGTGCGAGGCCCAGTCCGTACGCCGGTCGCTGAACACCGGGATCATGTAGTGACGGATCGGGTCGGCGTAGAACTCCTCCGTCATCGATCCGGCGCCGCCGGGGGAGAAGTGCGGCACCATCGTGTTCATCATCTGCGGTGGAATCAGCATCGACATGGTGGCGCGCTCGTTCTGATCACGTTCGAGGTCGTCGTAGAAGCGGTCGTCGACGAGGTCGCCCAACAACTCTCGCAACTGCTTGGTGTTCTTGACGCAGTGCGCCCGCTGCCACTGGACCGAGGCCCAGTCCTGAGCGGTGACCCCGGACCAACCGGGGAATCGGGTCCAGTCGGGCTCGACCAGGTCGACACGTTGGTAGGGGTACGGCTGGCCGGTCGAGAGGTCGATGGCGGTCTCGATGCTCATTGCTCGCTCCAGGTGGGGAGTGTGGTTCGGGGACGGCGCGTCAGTTGTGTGGGCTGCGCCACATCTGCCACAGTAGGAGGAAGATCTGCGGTAAGTCCAATGCCGCGCCGTAAGATCCACTGCCTTAGTTCACCTTTTGCGAAGGACGATCAACATGCCACGTGCATCAGACGGCGATCCGACGGGACTGCACCGGGTGCTGGATGAGGTCCGGGTGCTGCCGCAGGCCGCTCAGTGCCTCGATACGCGCAAGGAGTTGTGGCCCGACGAAGTGCGGGTCCGGGTCGAGATGCTCAACCTGGATGCCGCTTCCTTCCGTCAGCTCGAGCGCAAGCACAGCCACGGAGGGGAGATCGACCCGGACGCCCTCCGCGCCGAGGTACTCGACATCGTCGCCACCCGGGGCAAGATGCAGAACCCCGAGACCGGCTCCGGCGGCATGCTGGTGGGCACCGTCGAGGAGGTCGGCCCCGAGTCAAGCCTCGACCTCAGCGTCGGTGACCGGGTCGCAACGCTGGTCAGCCTGAGTCTGACGCCGCTCGTCATCGAGGACGGCCTCGCGGGTTGGGACGCTGCCAGCGAGCGGGTGCCGTGCGAGGGGTACGCCGTGCTGTTCGGGCGGTCCATCGCGGCGCGCATCCCCGACGACCTCGCGCCCGAGCTGAGCCTGAGCGTGATGGACGTCTGCGGCGCACCGGCACTGACAGCCCGGGTAGTGGCCGACCTGGTCGACCCTACGGTGGTGGTCATCGGCGGTGGCGGCAAGTCCGGTTCGTTGAGCCTGGCCGCCGCGCGGCAGGCCGGCGCCGGCCGCGTGATCGGCGTCGTACCGCACCAGGCGGAGGCAGACCTGTTGACCTCGGCAGAGCTGTGCGACGAGGTGGTCGTGGCCGATGCCCGCGACCCGATCGCGCTGCGTGACGCCGTGGCCAAGGCCGGGGGACCGGGTGATGTCACGGTGGTCTGCGTCGACGTGCCCGGCTGCGAGGGCGGCGCCATCCTGGCCACCGCTGACGGCGGCACCCTCATCTTCTTCTCGATGGCAACCTCGTTCTCGGCGGCAGCGCTGGGGGCCGAAGGACTGGGCGCCGACGTCACGATGATCGTCGGCAACGGTTACGTGCCGGGCCATGCGGCCTACGCCGTGGAACTCCTCCGCACCCACCAGGGCGTGCGCAGCCTCTTCGAAGGACGACTCTGATGGCCGGCAAGCTGCATCTCGACCAGACCGACGTACGCCGCGCACGCACCCTGGCTCGTCAGGTCGGTCGCCCCATCGTGACGACGGCCCAACAGCACACGACGGTCTCGGTGGAGCGGGCGACCCTTCGCCTCGCGGGCCTGTCGGGCGCCGATCCCGAGGGCACCCCGTGGGTCAACCGGCTCGCCGACGTCGTGCGAGCAGACGTAGGTCTCGAGCACGGTCTGGCCCTGCCCGTCTGGGACGCGCTGGTCCGCGGTGAGGCGGACGACCTGACTACCCTCGCCCAGAAGGCCTCCGCAGGCTCGATCGTCTTCCGACTGCCCGAGGGCAAGGACGCC
>JARICB010000069.1 GCA_029264225.1 Nocardioides sp.
CGGCGCAGCCGGGATCGGGATGGGCACCCGCTTCCTGCTCACCGCCGACAGTTCGGTGCCCGAGGCCGTCAAGCGTCTCTACCTGGGCTACGACCTCAACGGCACCGTGGTCACCGACAAGGTCGACGGGATGCCGCACCGGATGCTTCGCACACCGCTCGTGGCGGAGATCGAGGAGTCGTCGCGGCTCAAGCGCCTCACGCCGACCCTCAAGCGCACCTTGGAGTTCAAGCGCGACTCCGGCATGTCGTGGCGCGAGCTCGCAGTCGACGGGCGTGCCATGCGCAAGGCCCAAGGTCGCTCGCTGGCCCAGATGACGTTGGCGGCCAACACCCCGACGATGCTCAAGGCCGGCCTGGTCGAGGGTGACACGGGGGCTGGGGTGCTCGCTGCCGGCCAGGTCGTGGGCGTCCTCGACGACCTGCCGACCTGCGTCGAGTTGATCGAGCGGGTCGTGACCCAGGCGGTCGAGGAGCTCGAGCGAGCGCACAGCATGCTCGTCGCGCCGATCGTCTAGCCTGCTCTGGTGCTCATCTCCGACGACCGCCGGATGCTCTTCGTCCACATCCCCAAGACCGGTGGCGCCTCGATCGAGCAACTGCTGCGCGAAGCGTGCCCTGACGCCCGTTCCATCGGTCGCCAGCGGCACGCGCGGTTGCGTCGGATCCTGGCCCAGAACCCGGAACTGGCCGACTACTGGTCGTTCGGCTTCGTCCGCAACCCATGGGCGCGGATGGTGTCGTGGTATTCGATGATCGAGACCTGGAACAGGCGTTGGGGGCCGGCATCCGGGCGTCCGCAGGACGGCCAGTGGGGCTCGACCCGCGACGGGAACCCACTGTGGCGCGCCGTCGCTGAGTATGCCGACTTCGAGGAGTTCGTCCTGCGTGGCACCGAGGAACAGGACCGGCTCTCGGTGCCGCAGGTCGCCTACCTCGTCGACGGCGACCAGCGGGCCGACTTCATCGGGCGCACCGAGTCCCTGGGCGCCGACATGGCGACCATCCAACGCCAATTGGGTTTGGCGCGCACCGAGATCCCGCGGCGCAACACCACCTCGCACGGCTCCTATCGCGACTACTACTCCCCCGCCGCTCGCGACCGGATCGGCGAGGTCTACGCGGCCGACATCGCCGAGTTCGGCTACGACTTCTGAGCGGTGCGGTCCTTGCCCGGTCGCCGCGGTACGTCGAGGGGCGTCCCGCGCGCGCCCGCCCATTCACCGCTCGCGGCCAACCGTTCGGCGACGGCATACTCGGGCGCGAAGTAGTCGAGGAGTTCCGCCCGGGCCGAGGCCGACAACTCGGGTGTCACCGGCACCTGGGAGACGTTGCGCGCCTCGAACTCCATCTCCTGACCCAGTTGGGCGCGGAACCACGCCGTCCAGGTCTCCGGGCGCTCGACCGCGAAGAGGCGATCCACCTCGATCACGCCACCGATGGTGAGGAACTGTCCCGGTCGGCCACGCGGGGTGGGTGCCGTCGGGTCGCCGTCGATGTAGGCCCGGGCATAGGCCTCGAAGCTCAACTGCCGCGTCGAGTTCGTGGTGTGCGCGTCCAGACGGGCTCGGTAGCGCCACCACGAGCCGAGCCAGGAGATCGGGTCACGGAACAGGCTGACCAGCTCGTAGCTCTCGCGGGGGTAGCCGTCGGCCTCGAGGCCGGGTTCGATCCGCTTGTGGAAGCCGGTGCAGCCCAAGTGCTTGCGACTGGGTGGACGGTCGATCACGAACGCCGCATGGGGTGCCAGCGCGGCCTCGATCGTGGTGGAGGCACACTTCGCCATCGCCAGCAGAACGAAGCCCTGTGCGGGGAAGGCCATCATGTCGCCCGATCATGTCAGACGCTGCGGCCCGGATAAGGTTCGGTGGTGTCCAGTCTGCCGTCGCGCGTCCTCGTCCTACTTCTCGCGAGTGCGCTCGCCGTCGGGCTGAGCGCCTGCAACTCCGACTCGGTCGAGCGGACCGCGAGCCCGCCGCCATCGACGGCCGGGGTCACTGTGGGCGACCAACCCAACATCGTGCTGATCACCAGCGACGACCAGACCAAGGTCGAACTCAAGTGGATGCCGAAGACGCGGCGGCTGCTCGGCAAGAAGGGGCTGACCTTCGAGAACATGACGGCCCCGCACCCCAACTGCTGCCCGGCCCGGGCGCAGATCCTCAGCGGCCAGTACGCCCACAACAACAACGTGCGCACCAACTCCCCACCCTGGGGCGGCCATCAGGGCTTCGAACCGGGCACGGCACTGCCGGTCTGGCTCCAGCAGGCCGGCTATCGCACCGGGTTCCTCGGCAAATACATGCACGGCTACGACGAGAACGACAAGATCGAGCCCGGTTGGGACAACTGGAAGCCGATCGTAGGCGTCCTGTCCGACTACCGATCGTTCCTTCAGTACGACAACGGTCGACTCGTGCGGTTCAGCGAGCAGGACTACTACACCGACGTGCTTGCCGAGCAGGCCGCCAGCATGGTCACGGAGTTCTCCGCCACGGACGAGCCGTTCTTTGTCTGGTCAAGCTTCATCGCCCCGCACGGCACCTGCCAGGGCAACTCCGAGGCCGACTGCTCCGGTCCCCCGCCTGCCGCAGACCGGCACGCCGACATCCTCGGCGACGTGCGGCTGCCGTCTCTGGAGTCGCCGGCCTTCAACGAGGCGGACGTCTCCGACAAACCCAAGGACAGTCGCACCGCAGCGCCGGTGGACCCGGCCGCGCAGCAGACCCTCTTCACCCAGCGGCTGCGTGCGCTGGCCGCCCTCGACGAGGGGATCGCCAAGATCGTCGCTGCGCTGGCCGGGGCCGGCACCCTCGACGACACCGTCATCCTGTTCACCAGCGACAACGGCTACCTGTTCGGGGAGCACCGACTGGTGGGCAAGAACGTGCCCTACGAGGAATCGCTGCGCGTGCCGCTGGTGATGCGGGGACCCGACATCCCCGCCGGCGAACGCCGCCGCCAGACGGTCGCCATGGTCGACCTCGCACCGACGATCGCCGAACTGGCCAGGGCCAAGCCGATGCGGCGCATCGACGGCCAGAGTCTCCTGGGCTATGCCGTGGAGAACCGGCGGCAGCGCGACCGCGGCCTGCTCATCCAGGCGGGCTCCCGGGGCGCGAAGAAGACGACGGCCTGGAAGTGGCGCGGCGTGCGGACCGATCGCTACACCCTCGTCCGACGCCACGGCAACGTCGAGTTCTACGACCGGGGTCGCGATCCGGCCCAGCTCGTCAATGTAGCGTCGGACCCGAACTACCGCGTACTGCGCCGCATTCTGTCGCGCTACCTCGATACCCTCCAGGACTGC
>JARICB010000088.1 GCA_029264225.1 Nocardioides sp.
GTCCGTGCAGGATGGGGGCCGGGAAACCGGCGGCCTTGGCGAACTCCGGGTCGGCGTGCAGTGGGTTGCGGTCTCCGCAGAGCCGGTAGAGCAGTGCCTGTTGCGGCGTTACGGCGTACGTCGTCGAGGCGTCGGGTGTGCGGTCGGGCAGCGTCACCGCTTCCGAGCTGCCTCGGTCGCCACCGAAGCCGCCCTCGCCGCGGACGAAGATCGACGAGCGGACCGTCCACAGCTCTTCGCCGGAGGCGGAGCGGGCCACGCCCTCCTGCCAGATCACCGCGGCCTTGCCCTTGTCCCAGACGTCGCTGATCCGGGTCGACAGGGTGGCGGTGCCCGACGTCGGCAGGGGAGCGGCGAGCGAGATGGACTGGGCGCCGTGCACGACCTGGGACAGGTTGATGTCGCAGCCGGGCAGGTCGAGCGGCGGCGCGGCGGTCTCGTGGAACGACGGCGCCACGACGCCGAAGGTCGGCAGCACCTGCAGTCCGTGGGTCTCGAGCGTGTGCCGCAGGTCGGTTGCGCCCACTGCGAGCTGGTAGAGCTGGACGTCGCTCTCGCCCCACGAGAAGGTGCGTTCGGGGAGCTGGGCGCCGATGGCGACGGACGGGTCGATGGGCATGTCAGGAATCCTTCTGGGCAGCGATGTCCTCGGCGGCGAGGTAGCCGAACACGAGGGCCGGGCCGATGGTGGCGCCGGGGCCAGCGTAGGTGTTGCCCATGACGGCGGACGACACGTTGCCCGCGGCGTACAGCCCCTCGATGACGGCGCCGTCGGGACGCAGCACGCGCGCCTTCTCATCGGTGACCAGGCCGCCCTTGGTGCCGAGGTCTCCCGGCACGATCTTGACCGCGTAGAACGGACCCTCGTCGATCGAGTGCAGCGACGGGTTCGGTTTGACCCGGGGGTCGGAGTAGTACTTGTCGTAGGCGCTCTCACCACGGTGGAAGTCTTCGTCGATGCCGGTCCGGGCGAAGCCGTTGAACCGATCGATCGTCTCCTCGAGGGCGCCCGGCGGTACGTCGATCTCGGCAGCCAGTTCCGCGAGCGAGGCGCCCCTCCTGATCGTGCCGAACTTGTACCAGCGGCCCGGGAAGGGAGCGCGCGGCGTCAGGCCGGCGAACAGGTAGCGGTTGCGGTAGCGCTGGTCGATGATCATCCAGGCAGGTACGGCGCAGGGACCGGCCGCGTGCGCCCGGTAGATCTCATGCGTCGCCTCGACGTAGGGCAGCGCCTCGTTCATGAATCGTTGACCGGCAGAGTTGACGATGATCGAGCCGGGCAGATTGCGCTCGGACAGGCAGAACCACGGCCCACGAGGCAGCGGAATCGTGGGGCCCCACCAGGCGTCGTCCATCAGGTCGGTAGCCGCGCCGATCGCGATGCCGGCCTCGTGGCCACCACCGGTGTTGCCCTCGGCGCCGGTCGTCCAGGCAGCATCGGTGGGCTGGGGCAGGAACTTCTCACGCAGTTCCTGGTTCTGCTCGAACCCGCCCGAACCCAAGATCACGCCGTGGCGGGCCGCGATGGTGGAGCGGACGCCGTCTCGTTCGACCTCGACGCCCACGACCCGGCCGTTCTCGCTGACCAGGCCGACGAGTGGCGTGCCGTAGTGGATGTCGACGCCGTGGTCGAGGAGACCCTTGCGCAGTCCGATCACGATGGCGCTGCCCATCGCATACATCCGTTGCCGGCGCAGGCCGCTGATGATGCGCTTGATCAGCACCTTGACCATGGTGATCGGTCCGCGGATGGTGCGCAGACCGAGGCTGATCTTGCGGAAGTCGGCCTGCGTCACGATCATGTTGGCCGGCGCCTTGGTGTAGGGCTTGGTGAGTCGGCCCAGCTCGTCACCGAGGAACGATGCGTCGATGGGCACCGGCTCGACGCTGCGACCGCGGACACGACCGCCGGGCTGCTCGGGCAGGTAGTCGGCGTATTCGGGCACCCAGGAGAACCGGACCGGTGTCTGTTCGCGCAGGAAGTCCATCAGCTCGGGGCCACGGTCGAGGTAGGTGTCGCGCCGAACCTTCGGCACGGTGTCGCCGACGATCGAGTCGAGGTAGAGCTTGGCCTGGTCGAGATCACCGGTGTCGACCTGGCCGGCGGCACGCAGCGCGTAGTTGCCGGGGATCCAGACCCCACCGCCGGAGCGGGCCGTCGAGCCGCCGAACGACTCGCTGCTCTCGATCACGAGGGTCTGCAGACCATGCTTCGCGGCGGCGGCCAGGGCGGCGGCCATGCCGGCCCCCCCGGCGCCTACGACAACGACATCGACCTGCTCAGGGAGGGGGATGCTCATGACGCAAAACTGTAACAGGTTCTAGTGGCTCGGGCTGTGGTGAAGCGCGCACTCGACGTCGGAGTAGAACGTGTTCTAGTATTAGTCCATGACAACCTCATCTCCCGTGCTCGACGCGGTCCGTGACCTGCTTCCCGGCTTCCGTGAGCGTGCGGAGGAGACCGAACGACTGCGCCAGGTGCCCGAGCAGTCGGTCAAGGAGTTGGAGGAGTCCGGCTTCTTCCGGATGCTCCAACCGGCCCGCTTCGACGGCCTCGAGTCAGACCCGGTCGACTTCTTCACCGCGGTGCGGATGATCGCCTCCGCCGATGGCTCCACCGGCTGGATCTCCAGCGTGCTGGGTGTCCACCCGTGGCAGGTGGCGCTGTTCGACGACGAGGCGCAGCAGGCCGTCTGGGGCTCGGACACCACGACCCGCCTCAGTTCGTCCTACGCCCCGACCGGCAAGGCCCAACTGAGCGAGGGTGGCTACACGCTTTCGGGCAAGTGGTCGTTCTCGTCGGGCTCCGCACACGCCAGCTGGGTGCTCCTCGGCGGCCTGGTCTTCAACGACGAGGGCAATGTCGTCGACTTCAAGACCTTCATGATCCCGCGCTCCGACTACGAGATCCTCGACGTGTGGAACGTCGTCGGCCTGCGCGGCACCGGCTCCAACGACATCGTGGTCGACGACGTCTTCGTGCCCAACGCCTTCACTCTCTCGATGGGGGAGACCGGCCGCTGCTACGGCCCCGGTCAGGAACAGAACACCTCTGACCTCTACAAGCTGCCGTTCCACTCGTTGTTCACCAGCACCATCACCAGCCCGATCGTGGGAATGGCCAGCGGCGCCTACGCCGAGCACGTAGAGATGCAGCAGCAGCGCGTCCGCGCGGCGTACCTCGGTGAGAAGGCCTCCTCCGACCCGTTCGCTGCGGTCCGGATCGCCCGCGCCGGCAGTGACATCGACGCTGCCTGGGCGCTGCTGATGGCCAACATCCGCGAGGAGCAGGCGGTCGTGGCCAAGGGTGAGAAGATCTCGCTCAACCTGCGACTCAAGGTCCGTCGTGACCAGGTGATCGGCACCCAACGCGCCATCGACGCGATCGACTCGCTGTTCGAGGCCTCCGGCGGCCGGGCGCTTGCCGAGGGCACCTACCTCCAGCGGGCATGGCGCGACGCCCACGCGGGTCGGGTGCACGCGGCCAACGACCCCGAGCGGGCGCTCAAGATGCATGGCGAGCTCGAGTTCGGTCACAAGATCGACCCGGGGATGTACTGATCACCATGAGCCTGCACAAGGACGAACTCCAGCAGTTCGTCGACGTCTCCGGCACGCCCATCGCCTACTACGAGGCGGGTGAGGCCCGCGACGGTCGGCTGCCGCTGGTGATGCTGCACGGCGGCGGCCCGGGGGCCTCCTCGTGGTCCAACTTCGGCTCCGCGCTGGCCGGCTTCGCGGCTGACTACCGCACGATCCTGATCGACCAGCCGGGGTTCGGCGCATCGGGCAAGCCGGCAGTGGTGGGCAACTACTACCGACACGCCGCAGACCACGTGATCGGAGTGCTCGATCACCTCGGCATCGACCGGTTCCACGTCCT
>JARICB010000363.1 GCA_029264225.1 Nocardioides sp.
TTTCCGCAGGTCAGAGGCGGTTTTAGTGACCCTCGCCGGGCGCTCCAAAATGCCCGTTTTGGCCTCAGAAGGTTTGGGGTTCGAATCCCTCCTGGTGCGGTTCTCTGCATTCGGCCCTCGATGACCGCGGAGTTACATATGCGTTCCGCCATCGACCCGGATCTCGGTGCCGGTGATATAGGCCCCGTCGTCGCTGACCAGCATGGCGATGATGCCGGCCACGTGGTCGGGGTTGCCGAAGCCACCGCGCTCGAGTGCCGGCATCAGCTTGGCGAACTTGTTCCAGTCGGTGTCGGCGGGCATGTTGGCCGGGGTCGACTCGGTAATGCCGGTCTCGATGCCACCGGGCACCAGGCTGACCGCGCGCAGCCCCTGGTGGGCGTACTCCAGGGCAATGGCATGGGTGAAGGACATGATCGCGCCCTTCGTTGCGGCGTACGCCGCCATATAGGGGTGCGCGAAGAAAGCTGAGGTCGAGCTGAAGTTGACCACCCTGCCGCCGTGCGGCGACTTCAGCAGTGCAGGGAGCGCGTCGCGGGTCATCAGGAAGGTGCCGGTCAGGTTGACTGCGATCAGCTTGTTCCAGCGCTCCAGCGACATCTCGTGCGTGTGGTCGCCGAAGTGGATCGCTGCGGCGTTGACGATCGCGTCGAGACCACCACGCGCGGAGATCACGCCACCCACGGCGCTGGCCACCGACTCCTCGGAGGAGATGTCGACCTGGCCGGCCACCAGCGTGCCGCTCAGATCGGCGTCGGCCACCTCGGCAGCAAGGTCGGAGAGCCCGTCGGCGGCGATGTCGAGTGCGGTCACGTGGGCACCTTCGCGGGCCAGCCGCAGGGCAGTGCCGCGGCCGATGCCTGATGCGGCGCCGGTGACGATGATGGTGCGGTCAGTCAGTCTCTGCACTGTTCCTCCTCGGATCGAGGCCCCAGCATGCCGGGTGAGCGGCTTGAGCGGAGCGGTTCCCGCGTTTCGCGACGCGGCCTACGTGATCATGCGGCACCGGGTGAAACACGAACGCACGTTCACCTTGCCGACTGTGACACAGCGGTATCCCGCAGTCGCCTGGTGACTACGCAATACCGCTGTCTTGACTTTCGACGTGACCCTGCGGGTGGTGGACTCAACCACCGGTATGGCGGTGACGGTCATCGTGCTACTCCGACGACGACTGGTCTTCTGAGAACACCTTCGAGGCGGCAGCGGCGGCAGCAGAGATGCCGGCCGCGGCGGTGCGCACGAAGCCGGACTCGCCGCCACCGGCCCAAGCCGGGTCGTGCGGCATCGGGCCGGTCGGGTCACGTTCGGCGAACGGGATGCTCTCATCGGGCTGCGCCAGCGCCCGCTGGATCGAGGGGCGCACGCCGAGCAGTTCATGACCAACCGGAAGGAGTGCTGCCTTGAAGTCGTCGTCCCCGGCGACCATGTCGTGGTGCAGGCTCTCGATCAGCGAGCGCACGGTAGGGCTCGGTACGTCGGTCAACCAGCCGGCCATGCGGCCCACCAGAGCCGTCGGCACGAGCGGGATCTCGACCTGGGGCCGCTCCAGCCCGGCCTCTTCAGCGTAGACCCGCAGGAGCTCGGGATAGGGCATCGAGTCGACCCCACCGATGTCGAAGCTGCGGGACTCACCTTCATAGGCCAACGCCCCGACCAGGCACGCGAGCACGTCCGTGATCGCGATCGGCTGCACCCGAGAGTTCATCCAGGTCGGAACCGTCTGGAGTTCGATGCGCTCGGAGATCTGGCGGACGATCTCCAGACTCGTCGACCCGCTGCCTACGATGAGTGCCGCGCGCAGTGTGACCGCGCGCGAAGTGGAGCCGGCCAGGATCTCCTCGACCTCGAGCCGGGAGGAGATGTGGTCGGAGAGTTCGTCGCTGGGTACGTCGGGCACCACTCCCGAGAGGTAGACGACTCGCGCCACGTTCGCAGCAGTCAGGGCATCAGCCAGGTGTTGCGCCGAGCGCCGATCCTTCTCCACGAAGTCGTCACTACCCATGCCGTGGATCAGGTAGTAGACGGCGTCGACACCTTCCGCGGCGGCAGTGACCTGAGCGGCATCGAGCACATCCATTGCGACGATCTCGACGTCGTCGTGCCACCAGAAACCCGGCGCCTTGTCCGGAGTGGAGAAGGCTGCCCGGACCTCGTGCCCCTCCTCGAGCAGTCGTGGGACGAGTCGACTTCCGACGTAACCCGAGGCTCCGGTGACGAGAACCCTCACGTCACGCCCAGCCGTCGAGGTGTCCGGTCGCGAACATCAGAACTCCACCGTCTCGTTCTCGCCCATGTCGGGTCGTTCGCCGCTCACCTTGGCCTTGACCACACTGACCATGCGGCCCACGGCGCCGGGGGCGTCCCAGTACTCCGCACTGTCGGCCTCGACCCGGATCAGCGACACCTTCGGGTCCTCGGGCTCGCACTGGAACCAGGCCTGCGCGAACTCGTTCCACAGTTCCCGGTTCTTTGCCGGGTCATGCATGACCTGCGCCGTACCGCTGAGGGAGACCCAACTGCTGGATCCGACGAACCCGACATTGACCCGAGGGTCGGCAGCGATGTCGAGCGCTTTGTCGGAGCCGGTCTCGGTCAGGAACCACAAGGTGCCCGCCTCGGTGCTGTCCAGGCAGCTCATCGGGCGCATCACCAGCGATCCGGAGTCGGCGTGCACGGTCGTCAGCAGGGCGGTGCGCTGGTCGCGGATCAACTCCAGGACCGTGTCTTCGTCGTGGGTGGCCGAGGTCTCGGATGCTGTCATGTTTCGAACGTACCCGCGCCCACCGAGCGCTGGACCACCCTTGAGGACCAGCTTTGCCTTGGGTTGCAGGGGGCGCGAGAGTGGACCCATGCTCACTGTTGCAGTCCTCGGCCTCGGTCCCCTCGGTGCCGCCATGGCAGAACGTCTCGGCGAGAGTC
The DNA here is from genome assembly GCA_029264225.1 of Nocardioides sp. Classification (GTDB taxonomy): domain Bacteria; phylum Actinomycetota; class Actinomycetes; order Propionibacteriales; family Nocardioidaceae; genus Nocardioides. The sequence continues at coordinate 2,923 of JARICB010000363.1, forward strand.
ACCAGGTGCGCACCTGGAGCCGGACTCCGCGCCCGCACGCCGCCGGATGGTGCGACTCAGCGGCCGCCGCGGTCACAGCTGCCGACGTCGTGCTGATCGTCGTCCACGACGCCGCCGCCTGCCGCTCGGTCCTGGAAGCAGCCCGGTCGGCACTGGGTGCGGGCATCACAATCGTCAATGCAAGCACCGTCGGCCCCGACGAGGCACAGGAACTGGCGGAGTTGGTCGAGGAGACCGGAGCGACCTACCTGCACGCCCCCGTCATCGGTTCCAGCGTGGTCGCGGGCGCGGGTGGGTTGGCCGTGCTCGCCGGTGGGCCGGTCGAGAGCCAGGTCGTCTCCGTCCTTGAGGGATTGGGTACGACGATCCACGCGGACACCATCCGGGCCAGCGCTGCGCTGAAGTTGATCGCCAACGGCGTGCTCGCCGACGCCATGGTGATCCTGCGCCGCTCGCTGCTGCGGGCCGAGGCCGCTCAACTGCCGATCGAATTGGTGCTCGACGTCCTCGCCAAGACACCGATCGCCGGCCCCACCGCCGCCAAACGCGCCTACCTGCTCGCCCCGAACGCCGCTCACGACGTCGCGTTCGCTATCGACACCTTGGCCAAGGACCTCGACCTACTGGCTGCGCTGACCGGCTCGGCGACCGATGCGGCACTGCTGATGCGGACCCTGACCCGCGCCGGCGACGCCGATGGGAATGAGGACGTGGCAGGCATCGCCACCCGTCACCAGCCCTCCAGCTACGCGGCCGCGCACCTGGACGTCTCCCCCGAGATCGTCGTCGACCCCGAGGTCATGGTGGCCCTCCACGCCTACGCGATGGGCCACGCCACCAACGACCCGATCTGGATGCAACGGGCCTTCTGGCCAACGGCGCACGCTGACGGCCACGCCGGCGACCACCCAGCCCCGGGAGATCTGGCCACCTACTGCGCACAGTTCTCCGGCACTCCGGCAACCGACGAGGCGTCCCGGCGTCGTCGGGTCGAGCAGTTGGTCGTCGTCGGTGACGTCGCGACCGCGGTCATGACGCTGCATCACGGCGCGGAGACGTTCACCGACATGTTCGTACTGCGGCGCGAGCGCGGCGGTCAGTGGCACATCGCCAGCCAGGTCCGACACCGGCACTGAGCCAACCGGGTTCGATCGCGTCCAGACGGGTGGGGCTACCACCCCCCCGCCCCCCACGGCTCATCTGCTTCACCCGCAAGGGGGTTGGCCACCGCACCCAGACATGACAGATTCGAGACAGGGGCCCACCTCGTGGCCTCTTCGTCAACGAAAGGGGTACCCCATGGGACTCGACGACAAGATGAAGAACGCCGCCGAAGATGCAACCGGCAAGATCAAGGAAGCCACCGGCAAGGCGACCGATGACAAGAGCCTGGAAGCCGAAGGCAAGGGCGACCAGGCCAAGTCGGACATCAAGCAGGCCGGCGAGAACGTGAAGGACGCCTTCAAGCACTGACACCAACACGTTGTCAGCACCTGATTGACTCCCGCGGGACACCGGCTCGAGCAGCCCGGTGTCCCGTGTGGCATTTTCGGTAGGGCATTTGGGCCTCGAAAGGGCCGAGCCTCCGCGAGTGTCGGCGCCGGGTGGCAGGCTGCGCCCCATGAGTCTCCACGTCCACCTCGCAGAGCGCACCGACGTCTTGGCCGACGGCCTGGCGCAGCTGCTGGTGAACCCGTTGGCGGATCCGTTCGCCCGGGAGGTCGTGGTCGTCCCGGCCAAGGGGGTGGAACGGTGGCTGACCCAGCGCCTCTCCCACCGGCTGGGGGTCGGACCTCGCGCCGGTGACGGCGTGTGCGCCGGCGTCGACTTCGTGACGCCCCACTCCCTGATCGCGATGCTGCACGGCCTGGGCACCGACGACCCGTGGGAGCCCGAGCGGCTCGCGTGGGCTTTGCTCGAGGTGATCGACTCGGTAATGGGCGAGCCAGGGTTCGCCGACCTGACTACACACCTGGGTGGCGGCGATCCGCACGACGAGCGGGCCACTCGACGCTACGCGGTCGCCCGGCGGCTGGCCGGGCTGTTCGCGACCTACGCCGTGCAGCGACCGGGCCTGATCGGTGATTGGCGTGCGGGTCGCGACACCGACGGGCAGGGCGGAGCCCTGGAGGCCGACCTGCTCTGGCAGGCCGAATTGTGGCGACGCCTCGTGGTGCACGTGGGATCTGCGCCACCTGACGTTCGACACCTCGAGACGCTGCAACGGTTGCGCTCCGGGGGTGACGGACTCGACCTGCCACCGAGGCTCTCCCTATTCGGCCACACCCGGCTGCCGGAGACCGAGGTAGCGCTGCTCAAAGCCCTGGGCGAACTACGCGACGTCCACCTCTGGCTTCCACAGGCCTCCCCCGTGCTCTGGTCGGCTCTGGCACCCAGCGCCGAGCAGGGGCAGGTCGCCCGCGACGAGGACACCTCCGCCCACTTGGTCGGCCATCCGCTGCTCAGCTCACTCGGTCGCGACGCCCGCGAGTTGCGCCGCACCCTCGGCGTCGTCGACGCCGACCAGATCGGCGGCGTTCCTGCTCCCCCCGACACGCTGCTCGGTTGGCTACAGAGCGACCTGCGGGCCAACCGTGCCCCCGATGCGCAGACGCGCGCGCAGCGCGTCCTGGGCCATGACGCCTCGGTGCAGGTGCATGCCTGCCACGGTGCCGCCCGGCAGATCGACGTGCTGCGCGAGGTGCTCGTGGGCCTGCTCGACGACGACCCCACCCTCGAGCCTCGCGACATTCTGGTGATGTGCCCCGACATCGAGAACTACGCGCCCCTGATCTCGGCCGGCTTCAGCCTCGCCGACCTCGTTGACCAGCGGGTCGACAAGGGGGCAGGACACCCGGCCCACCAGTTGCGGGTCAAGCTGGCCGACCGTTCGCTGGGCGTCACCAACCCATTGCTGGGCGTGGCCGCGCAGCTCGTCGAACTGGTCCGTGGTCGGCTCAGCGCTACCCAGGTGCTCGACCTGGCCACCGCCGAGCCCGTCCGGGCCCGGTTCGGCTTCGGCGACGACCAGATCGACCGAATCACCCACTGGGTCGGCGAAGCCGGCATCCGGTGGGGCTACGACGCCCAGCAGCGGGCGAGCTTCGGACTGGGCTCGGTCTCCACCAACACCTGGTCTGCGGGCATTCGTCGAGTGCTGCTGGGCGCTGCCATGTCGGGCCTGGATCACCGCCTGGTCGCCGGCACGCTGCCCGTCGACGATGTGAGCGACGGCGATCTGGAGATCCTGGGCCGATTCACCGAGTTCGTCGATCGACTGCACGTGTTCCTCGACCGAGCCACCCAAGCCCGCACCATCACCGAGTGGATGACCGTGCTCGGCGAGAGCGTCCACCGGCTGACCTCGATCGAGGCTGCTGACGTGTGGCAGGTGGCGCAGTTCGACCGCGAGCTTGCCCGGATCGTCGCCGGGGCGACCGACAAGGACACCCCTTTGAGACAGGCCGACGTGCGGGCGCTCCTCCAGCAGCGGCTCCGCGGCCGACCGACCCGCTCCAACTTCCGCACCGGCACGCTGACGGTGTGCACGATGGTGCCGATGCGCTCGGTGCCGCACCGGGTCGTATGTCTGGTCGGACTCGACGACGGGGTGTTCCCCCGGGTCTCCACCGTTGATGGCGACGATGTGCTGGCCCGCCGTCCCCGCACCGGTGAGCGCGACCTGCGTGCGGAGGATCGCCAACTCCTTCTCGACGCCATCGCGGCGACGACCGAGACGCTGGTCATTACGTATACCGGACGCGGCGAGCACAACGGCGCGGAGCGACCACCCGCCGTACCTCTCGGGGAGCTGCTCGACGCACTCGACCGGACAACCTCCGCGCCGGTGCGCGAAGCCGTCCGCACCCAGCACCCGCTCCAGCCTTTCGACGAGGCCAACTTCGTGCCCGGCCTGCTGCGCGGTGAGCGCGCCTTCACCTTCGATCGCTCCGCCCTTGCCGGTGCCCGCGCGGCGCGCGGCGACCGGGTCGAGGTGGGCCCACTCGTGCCCACCGCATTGGCCACCGCCGACCCGGTCCTGACCGAGATCTCCCTGACCGACCTCCAGGAGTTCTTCCGGCACCCGGCCAAGGGCTTCTTCCGACGCCGGCTACGGATCGCGCAGCCTTACGACGCAGACGAGGTCAAGGACGCC
>JARICB010000099.1 GCA_029264225.1 Nocardioides sp.
CCGTACGGGAGCGCACCCAGTCGGGTCGCATCACCCGACAGAACCGCCCGGAGTTCTCCGACTCCGGGCGGTTCGCTGTCCTGGGGACCCGCGTCGGCGACGTGGTGAGCCGCCCGTGGCCGATGCCCGTAGGCTGCCCCTTGTGGCTGGCACTGACTTCGACCAAGAGATCAAGCACCTTCAGGCGACGATGAAGACGATCGGCCAGGTGCTCGATCTGGACACGATGCGCACCGAGATCGCCGATCTCAGTGAGCAGGTAGCGGCCCCTGACCTGTGGGACGACCAAGACAACGCTACGCGTGTGACCGGTCGTCTCTCGATGCTCCAGGGCGAGTTCGACCGTTTCAACAACCTGGCGGAGCGCATCGAAGAGCTGGGCGTGTTGGTCGAACTCGGGCAGGAGGAGAACGACGCCGACTCCATGGCCGAGGCCGAGGCCGAGCTCATCAAGATCAAGAAGAGCGTCGAGTCGCTGGAGATCCGCACCCTGCTCTCCGGTGAGTACGACGTCCGCGAAGCGCTCGTCTCCATCCGCGCCGGCGCCGGTGGGGTCGATGCAGCAGACTTCGCCGAGATGCTGATGCGGATGTATGTGCGCTGGGCCGAGCAGCACAACTACCCCGTCGAGGTGTTCGAGACGTCCTACGCCGAAGAGGCCGGGTTGAAGTCCGCGACGTTCGCCATCCATGCGCCCTACGCCTACGGGACGCTCAGCGTCGAGGCCGGCACCCACCGCCTCGTGCGCATCAGCCCCTTCGACAACCAGGGCCGGCGCCAGACCTCGTTCGCGGCCGTCGAGGTCGTTCCGGTGCTGGAACAGACCGATGAGATCGACATTCCCGACGAGGAGATCCGCACCGACGTCTACCGCTCCGGTGGGCCCGGAGGCCAGTCGGTCAACACCACCGACTCGGCCGTTCGGCTGACGCACATCCCTACCGGCGTTGTGGTCAGCTGCCAGAACGAGAAGTCGCAGCTGCAGAACAAGGCCAGCGCGATGATCGTGCTCAAGGCCAAGCTGCTCGCCCGCAAGAAGGCCGAGGAGAAGGCCCACCTCGACGGACTGCGAGGCGACGTCCAGGCCAGCTGGGGCGACCAGATGCGCAACTACGTGCTCAACCCTTACCAGGTGGTGAAGGACCTGCGCACCGGTTACGAGAGCGGCAATCCCAGCACGGTCTTCGACGGTGACCTCGACCCGTTCCTCGAGGCCGGCATCCGTTGGCGTCGAGGCGCAGAGCGGGTCGAGGCCTGAGTCAGGTCACCCGCAGGGCCTCGAGCGCCGCGACGCACCACTCACCGACTCGCTCGACCTGCCCAGTCTTGTTGGAAGTCTTGTTGGCACGGCTGACTTCGCAACCGACCCAGGCGTCGCCCACCAGGCCGTAGACACTGGTAGTACCCGGACCGGCCTCGGTGCTGCACTGTTGGGTCAGGCTCGGCGAGCCGAGCGCGGGCGCTCGCGAGACTCGACTGCACCCCTGCCCGATCGCTTCGTCGGTGAAATCGCCCGCGCGGCTGGGGGTGATCGGGGGAGCGAAGACCCACGCCCGCGCGCCCACCGGCCCGACACTCCAGGCGCAGCCGAACTCGTTGCCGACCTGTTGGCTCTCGGGCAGCGGCTCGCCCGGCGCCCAGGTGGTCATCTCGGTAGCGGCCTGACCGAGTGCCCTCGATATCGCCTCCGTGCTGACCCGGTCGCAGAAAGCGTCACGATTCAGCGTGAACGTCGAGGTGTCGACATCGGCCAACTGGGTCGGTTCCTCGACGGGGCGGGTCGAGGTGGTCGTCACATCAGCCGGGGCATCGAGACCCAGTTGATGGCCGAGGAGGATGGTGGTGCCGGTCACGACCACGGAAGCCAGCGCCAGCGCGGCGAGGCGGCGCTTCGTAGGTGGGGAGCCGGGCACGACGCCACCCTAGACGCGGATCGAGCGAGCTTCCCGGTGAGCCCGGGCGTGCCGAATCGGGGTGTGGGGGACCGGCGCGTAGCCTCGGGGCCGTGATTCGCTTCGAGAAAGTCACCAAGACCTATCCCGGCCACGCCCATGCGGCCCTCGATCAGGTCTCGGCCGATATCGACAAGGGCGAGTTTGTCTTCCTCGTTGGCTCCTCGGGCTCGGGCAAGTCCACGTTCTTGCGCCTGGTGCTGCGGGAGTATCGCCCGACCTCGGGCCGGGTCTACGTCGCCGGCAAGGAGATCAACCGACTCGCCAGCTGGAAGGTGCCGCGGCTGCGCCGCGAGATCGGCACCGTCTTCCAGGACTTCCGCCTTCTGGGCAACAAGACGGTCAGCGAGAACGTCGCGTTCGCGTTGCAGGTGATCGGTAAGCCGCGCGCCGACATCGCCAAGCTGGTGCCCGAGACCCTGGAGATGGTCGGGCTGACCGGCAAGGGCGACCGCCTGCCCGATGAACTCTCCGGCGGCGAGCAGCAGCGGGTGGCCATTGCCCGTGCCTTCGTCAACCGGCCCAAGATCCTGATCGCCGACGAACCCACCGGCAACCTTGACCCGACCACGTCTGTCGGCATCATGAATCTTCTCGACCGGATCAACCGCACCGGTACGACGGTCGTCATGGCCACCCACGACGCCGGCATCGTTGACCAGATGCGCAAGCGGGTCATCGAGCTCGAGAGTGGCCGCGTCATTCGCGACCAGGCTCAGGGCGTCTACGGCACCTCCCACTGATCGAGCTACTGAAAGAGATCCATGCAGCTTCGCTACGTCTTCTCCGAGCTCGGCCAAGGGCTTCGGCGCAACCTGTCGATGCATCTTGCGGTGATCCTGACGCTCTTCGTGTCTCTCACCCTCGTCGGCCTCGGCGTCCTCTTCCATATGCAGGCCGACAAGGCCGCCGCGCACTGGGGCAGCCAACTGCAGATCCAGGTGTCGCTGTGCAACACCGATGACCGCAACCCGGCCTGTGTCGGTGAGGTCACCGATGCGCAGCGCGACGCGATCACGACCGTCATCGATGCCAACCCCGAGGCGGCTGGCTGGGACCTCGAGACGAAGGAAGAGGCCTTCGAGAAGGTCAAGGAACTCTACGGCGCCGATAAGTTCGAGGGCGCCAACGCCGTCATGAGCGCCGAAGACATGCCCGAGTCGCTGTGGGTCGAGCTCAAGGATCCCGAGCAGTTCGAGGGCATTGTCAGCGCGGTCGGCGGGCTCGACGGTGTCTCCGGGGTGCGCGACATGCGTCGCTACATCGAACCGATCATCGGCTCGATCAACATGCTGCTGTGGGTCTCGGTTGCCACTGCGTTGTTCCTGGTGGTCGCGGCCCTGCTGCTGGTGGCCAACACGATCCGACTCGCGGCCTTCGCGCGGCGCAAGGAGATCGGCATCATGCGGCTGGTGGGAGCCTCCTCGCTCTACATCGCGTTGCCGTTCCTGCTCGAGGCGCTCGTCACCGCACTCCTCGGGGTGCTGCTCGCTGTCGGGGCCCTGGCGGCCTTCATGTATTTCGGCATCGAGCAGCGCGGACAGGACCAGCTGAAGTTCATTCCGTGGATCGGGATGCGGGAGTTCTTCGTGGCCGCCGGCGTCGTCGCGGTGCTCGGTCCGCTGCTGACCGTGCTTCCGACACTCGTGTTGACCCGCAAATACCTGAAAGTGTGATCCCGAGGGGATACCTTCAACGAGTTCCCTTCCCCGAACACATGTAAGGCATCCGGTGCGAACCTTCCCCCGTACCGTCCGCAGCCGCATGGCCGCAGCATCCGCTGTTGCAGCCATCGTTGTGGGCACGCTCGCTGTCCCCTTCGCCTCTGCCGACGACCTCAAGGACAAGCAGAAGCAGGCCGAGACCAAGGTCGACCGCGCTCACGACAACCTCGACGAGTCGAGCGCCCGGCTGCGCAAGGCCAGCAGACGGCTCGACGCGGCGAAGTCTGACCTGGCCGGTGCGCGGACGGCGCTCGCCACGGCGCAGGGCAAGCTTGCGGTCGCCGAGGAGATCGACGCGACGATGCAGGCAGAGCTTGCGGAGGCCGAAGCCACCCTGGCTACAGCCCAGGCCGACCTCGAGGCCGGGAAGTTGGATGTCGTGGCCCAGCGGAAGGTCGTTGCCCGCACGATTACCGACCTCTACAGCCAAGGTGACCCCGACCTGATGGCGTTCGCCTCTCTGATCGAGGCCCAAAGCGCGCAGGACCTCAGCCGTCGGGCGGAGTTGAACGAGGCCGTGGTCGATGCCCAGACCCGCGGCTACGACGACTTGCAGGCAGCCGAGGTGCTGCTGAGCGTGAACGAGAAGCAGGTAAGCCAGGCCCGCGACGACGTAGCCGTCAAGCGTGCAGCAGCCGCCGAGAACCTGGCGACCAAGCAGGCCCTCGAGACCGAGGCCGAGGCCGCCAAGGCTTCGGTGGCGGCGTTGGTGGGGGAGCGGGCATCCGCGCGGGCCGAAGCGTCGCAGGCCCGCGCCGGCGACCTCGCCAAACTCAAGGCGGCTGAGCGCGAGGCCGACCGGATCGCTGAGATGCTGCGCAAGCGGGCGTTGGCCGCCCTACGGCGGGCACAGGCCTCCCGGGCCCACAGCAGCGGACCCTCGGGCGGCGTACTCGCCTCACCCGTGCCCGGCAGCGTCTCCTCCCCGTTCGGCTACCGCACGCACCCGATCTACGGCTATTGGGGACTCCATGACGGCACCGACTTCGCGGTCAGTTGCGGTGAGCCGATCCGGGCCGCAGCATCCGGGAGAGTCGTCTCGCGCTACTACTCGACCGTCTACGGCAACCGGCTGATCCTCGACCACGGTGCGCTCTCCGGGGCCGGCATCGCCTCGATCTACAACCACGCCTCGTCCTACACCGTCGGTGCGGGCGCCAGCGTCACCCGCGGCCAGGTCATCGGCTACGTCGGCGACACCGGCTGGTCCACCGGGTGCCACCTGCACTTCACGGTCATGGCCAACGGCACGCCCGTCGACCCGATGAACTGGCTCTGATCTCCCGAGGCGTTCGCCAATCCATTGGCGTTGGGTGAGAAGATGGCCGAATGGCCAAGGACACCAAGGATCAGCGCAACCGGCTGATCGCGCAGAACAAGAAGGCGCGCCACCATTACCACATCGAGGACACCTACGAGGCCGGCATGGTGCTTCAGGGCACCGAGGTGAAGTCGTTGCGCGCAGGCCGGGCCAGCCTCGTCGACGGGTTCGTCGATCTCGACAACGGGGAGGTCTGGCTGCACAGCGTGCACATCCCCGAATATGCGCAAGGCACCTGGAACAACCACTCCGCCCGCCGCAAGCGCAAACTGCTGCTCAACCGGGCCGAGATCACCAAGATCGAGCGCAAGGTCGGCGACAAGGGCTACACCGTGGTGCCGCTCTCGCTCTACTTCAAGGACGGCCGCGCCAAGGTCGAGATCGCGCTGGCGCGAGGCAAGAAGGAGTACGACAAGCGGCACTCGCTCGCCGAGCGCCAGGCCGATCGAGAGAAGGAGCAGGCCGTCCAGCGCCGGCTCAAGGGCCACAAGGACTGACGTGAGCGCTGTTGGGCAGGACGCCGAGGTGCGGGCCTGGTGGAGCGGCCTGGGGCTGCCCGGTCTGATCGACATCCATACCCACTTCATGCCGCCGCGAGTGATGGCCAAGGTGCAGGCCCAGTTCGACTCGGCGGGACCGTTGATCGGCCAGGGGTGGCCGATCACCTACCGCGGCACCGAGGACGAGCAGGTCGAGACGCTGCGCTCCTTCGGACTCCAGCGCTTCTCCGCGTTGGCCTACGCGCACAAACCCGAGATGGCCGATTGGCTCAACGAGTGGGCGGCCGGGTTCGCAGCCCGGGTGCCGGAGGCGCTGGTCTGCGGCACCTTCTACCCGGAGGAGTCCGTCACGGATTACGTCGAGGCCCGCCTGGAGGGCATCGAGGTGTTCAAGATCCATGTGCAGGTGGGCAACTTCTCGCCGCTCGACCCGCTGCTCGACGACGTGTGGGGAATGGTCGCCGAGGCCGGCACCCCAGTGGTGTTGCACGCGGGCAGCGGACCTGTGCCTGCGACGTACACCGGGCCTGGCCCCGTGGCCGAGCTCCTGGCGCGGCACCCGCGGCTGAGCCTGGTGATCGCGCACATGGGAGCGCCGGAGTATGCCGAGTTCCTGGCCTTGGCGCAGACCTACGAACGGGTCCACCTCGACACCACGATGGCCTTCACCGACTTCTTCGCCACGATGGGTGGAAGCTATCCACCCGACCTGCTGGCGCCGCTGCGCGAGCTGGGACTGGCCGGCAAAGTGCTGCTCGGATCGGACTTTCCCAACATTCCCTACCCTTACCTGCGGCAGCTCGAGGCGCTCGAACGGCTCGATCTGGGAGACGACTGGCTGCGGGCGGTGTGCTGGGAGAACGCCTCGCGTCTGCTCGCTGGATGAGGCATCGGGGAATGCGGGCGACGGGTGTCGGTGTTGACGGGTAGACTGCACATCACAACTCAAGAGGGGCTGATCGGTTTCGACTTGGGACGTTAGTTCCAGGGGAAGCGGGTCGAGAAGCCAGCGTTATCTCGTTAACGATCGCTGGAAAACACAGTTGCCAACTCTAATCGCAACGACTTCGCTCTCGCTGCCTGAGCAGTGATCGAAGGGTCTGACCGGGCATCCGTCCTCGTCCCGGACCCAGGCCTCATTTAGAGGACTTGCTGCTCACCTTCTGCCAGGAGGGGTGAGCGGGACTTTACCCTGGCTGGGCCTGTCGTCGACGTGTCTGTCGCGAGCGCCGGGGCCGAGAAAACGACATCACAGACTGCACCCGGAGAAGACCTGGTTCGGCGCTCGAGGACGCGGGTTCGATTCCCGCCAGCTCCACGCAGCATCACCGGTCACGGTGGGTCACCCCACCGAGATCCAGCCCTCTTGAACGAGAGCCGTTCCGACATCCCTCGGAGCGGCTCTCGTGCTGTGCGTCACCGAGAGTGGAGCCACTTGCAGGCTGGCGTTGCCACCACCTCGTAGGTAACGTCGAAAGCGGCGCCGCCCGGCGCCCAGACCCGCGACTTGAGGTGCACTGCCGTGTCAAAGATCCTGTTCGTCCTTACCGGTTCCGACCACTGGACTCTGACCGACGGGACCAAGCACCCGACCGGCTTCTGGGCCGAAGAACTGCTGGCCCCGCTGCAGGTGTTCGCCGACGCCGGAATCGACGTCGACCTTGCCAGCCCAGAGGGCAAGACCCCCGTCGTGGATGAAGGCAGTCTCGACCCGGGCACCATCGGCGAAGAGGAGTCGGCCAAGCAGCGCATGGCCCTCGACGACCTTGCAGACCGGCTCGGTTCGACCTTGGTCCTTGCCGACGTCGACCTCGACTCCTACGACGCCGTGTTCGTGCCCGGCGGCCACGGACCGATGGAAGATCTTTCCGCCAGCCAAGATCTTGGCCGCCTCCTCGTGGCCATGCTCGACGGTGGCAAGGTCGTCTCCTCGGTCTGCCACGGCCCGGCCGGGCTTCTGCCGGCCACGCGCGACGACGGGTCCTGGCTGTTCGCCGGGCGCAAGCTCACCGACTTCACCAACGCCGAGGAAGAGCAGGCCGGTCTCGCCGACAAGGCGCCGTGGCTGCTGGAGACCCGCCTTCGCGAGGCAGGCGCGACCTTCTCCTCAGGAGAGGCGTGGGCGCCGTTCGTGGTGGTTGACGACAAGTTGGTGACTGGCCAGAACCCGGCTTCGAGCACCGAAGCCGCCCATCAGGTCGTCGGGCTGCTCAAAGCCTGACGCCGACGCCGACGACGAGCCGGGCTCTTAGGCTGCTCGACGCGAGATTGCATGGTTCGCGAACTCCGCCCGGGCGTGCGCCCAATGGAAGCGGGTGCCTCCCGATCCGAACTGAGTGATCGCCCGCTCCAAGTCGTTAGGGTGGCCGGCGACATGACCTGGACCTACCGACCCGCGCTGGATGGCGTGCGCAGTGTCGCGGTCTACGTTGTCGTGCTGTTCCACGCTGGGCTGAGTGGCGTCGACGGCGGCTTCCTGGGCGTGGACCTCTTCTTCGTGCTGTCGGGTTTCCTGGTCTCCTCGATCTTGTTGCACGAGTTCGAGGAAACGGGTCGGGTCAGGCTGTGGCGCTTCTACGCGCGCCGTGTGCGGCGGTTGCTGCCTGCCGCATTGGTGGTGGTCACCGTCACCGCCGCGGTGTTCGTGCTGATGGTGTCCTCGGTAGGCCGGGCGCCCATGGTCGGTGACGCGCAGGCCTCCCTGATGTATGTGGCGAACTGGCGGTTCCTCTCGCAGGAGAACGACTACTTCGGGGCGGAGATCGACAGGTCGCCCTACCTGCACTTCTGGTCACTGTCGATCGAGGAACAGTTCTACGTCGTCTTCCCGCTCGTGCTGCTTGCCCTGGTCGCGCTCGCGCGGCGATGGCGCCCGGCACTGTCGATCGGCGTCGGCGTGTTGTTCAGCGCCTCGTTGTTCGCGCAACTTGTGTGGGTCACCCGCGATGCCAACCACGCCTACTACGGCACCGACGCCCGCGCCTACCAACTGATGGCTGGTGTGCTGGCGGCCCTGGCCCTGCGTGCGCTGACCGGACGAGGGGCGATTCCTCGCGGGATCGCCCTGGTGTCGACCCTGCTGGCACCGGTCGGGCTGCTCAAAGCCTGACGCCGACGCCGACGACGAGCCGGGCT